>JASHWN010000394.1 GCA_030044035.1 Xanthobacteraceae bacterium | reverse complement strand
TGCGGATGAATGACGTCTCGGCCAGCATCCCGGCAACCCGCGAACACGTCCACGCCTTCCGCCGGAATATTTTTTCCGCGGAGCGGACCCATCGCCTGGATACCGACGCCCTGGAATGGCGCGACGATAAATCCGTCGGCATTGTGGCCTATCGCGACATCGTTGCGGTCCACGAGTACAAATCCAAGGTCTGGGGCCCGCTAGCGGCCGAATTGCCGCGGCGCTTCGACTACGCACTGGATTGTCGCGACGGCACTCGGATTTTCCTCAACTCGACCCATGTGGTGCGGTTTCGTGTCGCCGAGAACCGCGCCGCGAGCTGCACTGCCTTCGTGGCCGAGCTGAAGGCGCGCCTTGCGGCCGCCAATCCGAACGCCAAATTCTTCAACAAGCTGAGCTGGTCGTACCGGCTGTCCATGGCGGCCGACCGCGCCTGGTACGGCATCGCGCATTTGTTGCTCAGGCTGATCCGCCGCCTCGATATCGATCGTGCCGCGAACTTCGCCGCATGGACATTGCGCAAGGTCGGCCCCCGGCTGCGCGGCCATCGCACCGCGCGCCTCAATCTGACCGCCGCCTATCCGGACAAATCCGCGGCCGAGATCGAGCGCATCCTCGCCGGAATGTGGGACAATCTGGGCCGCCTCGCCGTCGAGTACGTCAATCTGGACCGGCTGGTCGGCCCCGATCCGAACGCAGGCCGCATGGTGGTGCCCGCCGGGGACTTGCAAACGCTCGTGCGCCTGCGCGACGACGGCCGGCCCGCGGTGTTCTTCACCTCGCACCTGGCAAGCTACGAGGTCGGCGCCATATGGGCCGAGCGCAACGGGCTCAAGCTGGCGATTCTCTACAATCCGCTGAATTTCGGTCCGCTCTCCGAACAGTTGCTGGCGATGCGCGAGGCCGCCATGGGCCGTCTCATCGCTTCGGGTCCGGATACGGCCTGGAAATTCCGCGAAGCGATGAAAGGGGGTTTGCACCTGACGCTGTTCGTCGACCAGCACCATTCGCACGGCGTCGAGGTGACGTTTTTCGGCCGGTGCTGCAAAGCCAACCCGATGGCGGCCCGTTTTGCCCGGCTGTTCGATTGCCCGGTGCTCGGCTTTCGTGCCATCCGCCTGCCGGACAACCGCATTGCGCTGGAATTCACCGACGAAATCGAGATGCCGCGCGGCGCCGACGGCAAGATCGACGTCGCAGCCGGAACGCAAAAGATTACGGACGTCGTGGAAGGCTGGATCCGCGAGCGCCCCGAACAATGGCTGTGGCTGCAGCGGCGCTGGCGCTGAGTAGAAACGCCAGTCCGCTCATTTCCATCCTCCGC
Organism: Xanthobacteraceae bacterium; assembly: GCA_030044035.1. Taxonomy (GTDB): domain Bacteria; phylum Pseudomonadota; class Alphaproteobacteria; order Rhizobiales; family Xanthobacteraceae; genus BOG-931. The sequence goes on along the minus strand of JASHWN010000394.1, from coordinate 3,262 downwards.
TCATTCCCGCGAACGCGGGAATCCAGCTCTGGGTCCCCGCTTTCGCGCCGAGCGTAAGCTGAAAGGCCTCACCCGGTCGGCGGCGCGATTTCGTCGAGGCTCCGTTGCCGCGCCTCGGGGCCAAGCTGCGTCACCGCGATTGCGGCAATGAATAAGAGCGCGGCGAGGCACGCAAACACGGTCATCAGGCCGAATCCGGTCTGAATCCACAGGATCGTCGGCATGATGAAGGCGGTGGCGAGCCGGCCGACGCCCGAGGCCCAGCCGAAGCCTGACGCGCGCGCATTGGTCGGAAACACCTCGGATGCGAAAATCTGCATCGAATTGCCGGCGACCTGCACGAAGAAGATCATGATGAATCCGACCACCATGAGTTCGATCGCGGTCTCGGCATTGGCGAACACGATCGCCATCACGCCGGCGCCGATAAAGGTGCAAATCGACGTGATCTTGCGGCCGAATTTGTCGAGGGCGTACATCATGAAGATGCTCGCGCACGGCACCGCGAAGTTCATCGCCAGCGTGTATTGCAGCGACTTGGTGATGGAAAAGCCCTTCGCATTCATGATGTTCGGCAGCCAGGCGCCGAGCCCGATGGCGATGCCGAAGAACGCCGTGAAGCAAATCATGCCGGCGATGACGCGCTTGGGGAACATGCGGAACACGACGCCGAACGGATCGCTCTTGGTGTCGCTCGCTGCATCGGTCGACAGCGGCTGCGTCGGTTGGGCGATGCCCATCCGGCCAAGGATGTCGAGGGCCTCCTTGCCGCGGCCGTGGGTCGCCAGATAGCGCGGCGATTCCGGCAGCGTGAAGCGGAACAGCCACACGATCAGCGCCAGCACGCCGATCAGGATCCACACCCCACGCCAGACATGACCGGCCGCGACCGGGTCGGTTCCCGATGCCGCGAACATGCCGCCAAACAACAGCACGAGTCCGGTTCCGATCGGCCACACGCAGGCGCCGCCGATGAAATGTACGATGGCGAGCACGCGGCCGCGAATGCGTTTGGGGGTCCATTCGCCCGCATAGGCGAACGCCAGCGGTTGTTCGGCGCCCAGGAAAATTCCGGCAATGAAGCGGCAGATCACGAGTAACAAGACGCTGGGGGCCAGCGCACCGAGGATCGTGAAGATGCCGAAGAACAAGAGATTGAACTGATAAACGAATCTGCGGCCGAACCGGTCGGAGAATTCGCCCTGACCGGCGGTGCCGAGCGCCAAGCCGAAGATCGTGGCGCTGCCGATGAAGGCCGCATCGGCGGCACTGAAGCCGGACTTGATGATGAACGGAACGAGCGAGCCGTAAATCGTGTAATCGATGACGTCGCAGAAATATCCGGCGGCGATCAGCGCGATGACGCGCCGGTACAGCGGCGAGACTTTCGCGTTGTCCAGCGCTTCGCTGACGAAGCCCTCAATGGTCTGACTAGCGCGTCCCGCCTGCGCGGCCGTAACCGTCGCCATGTGATCCTCCCGGTGACGTCGAAATGCGGCCGCCGATCGCGGCTCTTGTGCGGGCACTGTGAGGGGGCGAACCCCCGACTGTCAATGCGCTATGCGCCCGCACGCGGGCGCGGCGCGGACGCCACCGCTTTAAGTCAAAGGCACCGCGCCGACATGGTCCTTGAAGGCCTGCCGCGCCGAGATCGCCGCATACCAGCGCTCGAAGTTTTTCAGCGCCGGGCGCTCGGGCACCAGCTGCCGGTAGCGATAGGCCATGATGCCGACCGGGATGTCGCCGTAGGAGAACGCATCGCCGGCAAGGTAGGCGGTTTTCGCCAGCTGCTCGTCGACCATCACCATGGCGGCCGTCGTGTTCTTTTTGCCGGCCTCGATCGCCGCGTGGTCGCGCTTTTCGGGCGGTATGCGAATGAGGCCCCAGAACACCGGCGTGATCGCCGGGCCGGCGACCGACAATTGCCAATCCATCCATTGGCTGGCGCGGCCGCGCGCGTGCGGATCGGCCGGCTCCAGCACGGTCGAGTTATGCTTGGCGGCGAGATAGCGCACGATCGAGTTGGATTCCCAGAGCAGGAAGCCGTCCTCTTCCTGCAGCGTCGGCACCAGCCCGTTGGGGTTCATCGCCAGATAAGCGGGATCGCGGTTCTTGCCGAACGGCCCGCCGATGTCGATGCGCTCATGCGGCAGGCCGATCTCGCCGACCGCCCACATCACCTTCTGCACGTTCGACGATGTTTTGCGGCCCCAGATTTTGATCACGATCGTCCTCCCGCAGCTTCCCACAGTCGTCATTGCCGGGCTTGACCCGGCAATCCATGCGGCGCGTCAGCATGGACCCGCGGGTCAACGGGGTCCCCGCGGGTGACGATGGAGAAACGTCACGCCTTGAAAGTCAATCGAGCCGGCGCGCCTCTTCGGGCAGCATGATCGGGATGCCGTCGCGGATCGGATAGGCGAGCTTGGCGGCGCGCGAGATCAGCTCCTGCTTCTCGGCGTCATATTCGAGCGGGCACTTGGTCAGCGGGCAGACCAGGATCTCGAGAAGTTTCGGGTCGACGCTGTCGGCGGGACGGTCGGCGGACATGGCTATGAATGCTCCGATCTGGTGTTGGCAACGCTCACTGCAGCGGCGTTTCGCCCGACGTCTTGCTCTTGGCCAGCTCGATCTCGGTGACGGCGATCAAGATCTCGGCGCGGGTCTTCAAGTCCGGCGCTTCCAGCATAGCCTGCTTCTCCGCCGTGTCGTAGGGCGACATCATGGCGAGCGCATTGACCAGCGCCTCGTTGGGCGCGTTCTCGATGCCCTGCCAATCGGCCTTGAGATTGTTGGCTTTCAGAAAATCGGTGAGCGCGCGCAACAGCGCCTTGCGATCGACCTCATCCTCGCCCTTGCGCGCGACAAAATCGTCGGCGAACGGCCGGAAGGTGACGCGGCACTGCCGATACGGGGTGTCGACCGGCAGTTCCTCCTCGACGCGGAAGCGCGCAACGCCGGTGAGCTGGATCAGATAGCGGCCGTCGCCGCTCTCGGCGAACTGCGTGATGCGGCCGACACAGCCGACCTGGAACAGGTTCGGCTTGTTCTGGTCGGGCCCCGGATGGCTGGGGTCAGGCTGGATCATGCCGATCAGCCGATGGCCCAAGCGCAGCGCGTCGTCGGTCATGGCGAGATAGCGCGGCTCGAAAATGTTGAGCGGCATCTGACCGCGCGGCAACAGCAGCGCGCCCGGCAGCGGAAACACCGCAATGTGCTGCGGCAGCGCCTCCGGCCCGGAATAGATGGTGTTGATCGGCAT
>JASHWN010000393.1 GCA_030044035.1 Xanthobacteraceae bacterium | reverse complement strand
AAAAGGTGTCGAAGCCGGGCGAGCGCGACCGCTGGGAGATTTTCACCCATGGCGGCCGCAACCCGACCGGCATCGATGCGCTCGCCTATGCGCGCGAAGTCGTGGCGCTCGGCGCCGGCGAAATCTTGCTCACCTCGATGGATCGCGACGGCACCCGCCAGGGTTACGATGTGGCCCTGACCAGGACGATCGCCGACGGGGTTACCGTGCCGGTGATCGCCTCAGGCGGGGTCGGCACGCTCGATCACCTGGTCGAGGGCATCCGCGACGGCCATGCCAGCGCCGTCCTTGCCGCCTCGATCTTTCACTTCGGCGAGCATTCGGTGCGCGAGGCCAAGGACTATATGGCCCGCGCCGGCCTGCCGATGCGGCTCGATCCGTAAGCTCGGTCAAGCCGGCTGCCTGCCGAGATTGGCGAGGTTTTTTGCCGCAGCCACGAACTCGCTCGGCATCATGATGATGGTCATCGTATTCTGCTCGGCGCCGACCTCGGTGAGCATCTGCATGCGCCGCAGTTCGAGACCGGCCGGATTTTGCATGATGATTTCCGACGCCTTGCGCAATTGTTCGGCGGCCTCGAACTCGGCCTCGGCTTTGATCAGCCGCGCGCGCTTCTCGCGCAGCGCTTCGGCTTCCTGCGCCATGACGCGCTGCATGGATTGCGGGATTTCGACGTTCTTCATCTCCACGCGCTCGACTTTGACGCCCCAGGGCTCGGTCACCGCGTCGATCTTCTCCTGAATGACGCGCGCGACAGCTTCCTGCTCCTTGAGCACTTCATCGAGCGAATGTTGTCCGATGCCGTTGCGCAGAGTGGTCAGCGCGACCTGGATCACGGCGTTGTCGATGTTCTTGACTTCGAGCACCGCGTTCCTGGGATTGACGACTCGATACCAGACGACGGCATTGACCTTGATCGGGACGTTGTCCTTGGTGATCGTCTCCTGTTCCTCGACGGCAGCCGTGTTGATGCGCAGATCAATTTTGCGCTGCCATTCGATGAGCGGGATGATCCAGTAAAGTCCAGGCCCCCTGGTGGCCTGGTAGCGGCCGAGGCGGAAGACCACGCCGCGCATATATTGATCGGCGATGCGCAATCCGGCCAAGCCGAAAACGATAAACAAGGCCAGGATGATTTCTTGCCAGATCGACATGGTCCACTCCTTTCGTGAGCGCACCACACCGCGGGTGACTGGCTGAAATGCCCCCGTGCGGATGGAGTGCATAGATAGGAACCGGGGATGCCTTGTCGCTAGTCCTGGCAGGCACCTAGGCCGGTCTGGGTAGGTGGAGAAAATTTTTGCAGATAGTGCTAAGGAACGCTTGATGGCTATGTTTACGCTCAACGATCTTGAAAACCGTGTCCGGGAGCGCGCGCAAGCGAGCCCGGATGTATCGTACACCCGCAAGCTGCTCGACCGCGGCGTCGCCCATTGCGCCAAAAAGCTCGGCGAGGAGGCGGTCGAGGCCGCGATTGCGGCGATTGCCGAGGGCCGCGAGCGCATGATCGGCGAAGCCGCCGACGTGCTCTATCACCTGTTGGTCGTTCTGCACGCTCGGGGCATTAGGCTCGCCGAAGTCGAGGCCGAGCTCGAGGCGCGTACGCGTCAGTCCGGCTTGGACGAGAAGGCCTCGCGGAAGGGCGGCTAGAGGCGGGGGCGGGCAGCATGGAGCAGCGCACCGAAACGGAGTTGTCGCCCTATCGGGTGTTCTCGCGCGCCGAATGGGCGGCACGGCGTGCCGACACGCCGATGACGCTCCGTCCCGAGGAGATCGCGCGGCTGCGTTCCATGCACGACCGGCTCGATATCTCCGAGGTCGAGGAAATTTATCTGCCGCTGTCGCGCCTGTTGTCGTTTTATGTTGCGGCGACGCAGGGTTTGTTTCGCGCGCAACAGGGATTTCTCGGCACCGAAGACGCCAAGATGCCCTACATTATCGGCGTCGGCGGTTCGGTGGCGGTCGGCAAATCCACCACCGCCCGCGTGCTGCAGGCCTTGCTGGCGCGCTGGCCGAACGTGCCCAAGGTCGATCTCATCACCACCGACGGCTTCCTTTATCCGAACGCCATCCTCGAGCGCGAAGGCTTGATGGAGCGCAAGGGCTTTCCGGAAAGCTACGACCTGCCGGCGCTGTTGCGCTTTCTTTCGGATATCAAAGCCGGCTATCGCCCGGTGCGTGCGCCGGTCTATTCGCATCTCGTCTATGACGTGCTGCCGAACCAATGGATCGAAATCGACCGGCCCGACATCCTGGTTGTCGAAGGCCTCAACGTGCTGCAGGCCGGGCGACTGCCGAAGGACGGCAAGGCAATTCCGTTCGTCTCCGACTTCTTCGATTTCTCGATTTATCTCGACGCCGACGAGGATGTGCTGTTGTCCTGGTACGTCACCCGGTTTCTCACTTTGCGCGGCACGGCGTTCGCCGATCCGAAGTCTTACTTTCACCGTTACGCCAAGCTGTCGGACGCCGACGCCATCGCCACCGCGACGTCGATTTGGAACCGCATCAATCTCGTCAATCTGCACGAGAACATTTTGCCGACCAGGCCGCGCGCCGATCTGGTCCTGAAGAAGAGCGAGACCCACCAGGTC
>JASHWN010000392.1 GCA_030044035.1 Xanthobacteraceae bacterium | reverse complement strand
CCGTTGCCGTACCACGGCCAGATCGCCATATCGGCGATCGTATAGTCGTTGCCGGCGATGAATTGATTGTCGGCAAGCTGGCGGTCGAGCACGTCGAGCTGGCGTTTCACCTCCATGGCAAAACGGTCGATGGCGTATTTGATCTTGCCCGGCGCGTAGGCATAGAAATGCCCGAAGCCGCCGCCGAGATAGGGCGTCGAACCCATCTGCCAGAACAGCCAGTTCAGCGCTTCGGTGCGCTTGCCGCTTGCCTTCGGCAGGAAGGCGTCGAATTTATCCGCCAAGTAGAGCAGGATCGCGCCGGATTCGAACACGCGTCGCGGCGTCTCGCCGCTATAGTCCATGAGCGCCGGGATTTTGGAATTCGGGTTCACTCCTACAAATCCGCTGCCGAACTGGTCGCCCTCGCCGATCCGGATCAGCCAGGCGTCATATTCCGCTCCGCTGTGACCGGCGGCCAGCAATTCCTCCAGCATGATCGTGACCTTGACGCCGTTGGGCGTCGCCAGTGAATAGAGCTGGAGCGGATGCTTGCCGCGCGGCAATTCCTTGTCATGCGTCGCGCCCGCAATAGGGCGATTGGTGTTGCTATAGCGCCACTTGGGACTGTCGTCCTTCTCCCAGACCCAGACTTGCGGCGGCGTGTATTGGGCAGTGTCATTCATGTTGGGCTCGCGTTTGTCGCTCGATAGGTTCGCCGAATGGATAGAGCAAGCGTAGCAAGCGTAGCCCGGATTGAGCACCAGCGAAATCCGGGGCGATCGAGGGCATGTCGAGCTTGATCTGCGCCTCGCGCTGCTCCGCCGGCAGGCTGAAGCGGTCGGCGAACGCCGCGGCGTCGGCCATGTATTGCGGCCGCATCGCCGCATCGTGGGCGAGGCCGTGCCGGCGGTGAAAGCCTCGCAGCCACGTGGCGGATCACGGGTTGCCCGATTCGAGTTACCACGCTCCGCGCAATTTTATGTTTGTAAAGTTCAGAAACATAATCTAGGATCGTAGGCGCCCTTCTGTCATTGAGGGCGCATCGCAAGTTCATTCCATGGGGTCTAAACGGATGAGCGACATCGAAAACCGCCTGTTCCGCTATTTCGTGGCGGTCGCCGAGGAGCGGCATTTCGCGCGCGCCGCGTTGCGCCTCGGCATCGCGCGGCCGACGCTCACCCATCAGATCAAAAAACTCGAGAGCCAGCTCGGCGTGCAGCTGCTGATACGAAAAGGCAACACCAAAGTCGTTGTCACCGAGGCAGGCCAGCGCTTTCTGGCCGGCGCGCGGGAAGCGCTGCGCCAGGTCGAAGAGGCGGCGGCGGTTGCCCGGCAGGCCGGACGCGGCGAGCTGGGCCGCCTTCAACTCGGTTTCCTGGCCTCGCTGTCCGGCGCGGGCTTGCTGCGAGGTTGGATCGGGCCGTTCCAAGAGGCCCATCCGGCGATCGACATCACGCTGCGCATGCTGGTGCCGATGGCGCAGATCGGCGGAATCATGCGCAAGGAGCTGGATGCCGGTTTCATACGCGCGCCGCACAAATATCCGTCGGGCGTCCGCGGCTTCGAAATCTATCGCCAGCACCTGGCGCTGGCGCTGCCGAGCGAGCATGCGCTGGCGCGGCACGCGGCCATCAGCCCCGCGATGCTCGCGCGCGAGGCCTTCGTCAATACCACACCGGAGCCTGACTTAGGGTTCTTCGGCTACACCGAGGTCGTCGCCGGCATCGGCAATTTCATACCGCGGGTGGTCAAGCGCGACGAAGATTTCATGACGGTGCTGGTGTACGTCGCCCTCGGCTATGGCATCGCGGTCGTGCCGGAGACGCTGAAAACGATGAACGTCGCGGATGTCGTCTTCCGCGACATCGCGGCCGATCCGATTCCGCAGACATCGATCGCTTTCGTCTATGGCAGCGAGCCGTCGCCGTCGGCCAAATTGCTGATCCGGCACATGCGGCGTCACGCGGACGGCAAGGGCGCCGCGCCGCCGAGCTGGACCCCGAGGCAAAAAAGTTTCCCGAAGCTCGTCTTTTCGCGCGGAGCGTGACACGCAAGGCGATGCAATGCGCTCAAGGAGCGCCGGGTGCGTCGTGCGGGCGTCAAATTTCGACCGCTGACGAAAGCAAGCCGCACAAGTTTTTGTTAGTACAACTCGTGATAATAATCTAAGATAGTAGACACGTTTCGGCATTAAAGTCGAATCGCGAGTTGATTTGATGGGGTCAAACCCATGAGCCACATCGAGACCCGCCTGTTCCACTATTTCGTCGCGGTCGCCGAGGAGCAGCATTTCGCCGGCGCCGCCGAGCGGCTCGGCATCACGCCGCCGACGCTCACCCATCAGATCCAGAAACTTGAAAGCGAGCTCGGCACCAGGCTGCTGGAGCGAAGAGGCAGCAAGAAAGTCGTCGTCACCGACGCAGGCCAGCGCCTTCTGTCTCGCGCGCGTGAGATCTTGCGCCAGGTCGAAGAGGCGGCGGCGATTACCCGGCAGGCCGGACGCGGCGAGCTGGGCCGTTTACAACTCGGCTTCCTGGCCTCGATGTCCGCCACGGGCTTGCTGCGAGACTGGATCGGTGCGTTCCAGCAAGCCCATCCGGCGATCGACGTGGCGATCCACAAGCGGGCGTCGATCGCGCAGATTGCCGGAATCCTGCGCAAGGAGCTGGATGCCGGTTTCGCGCGTATGCCGCAAAAATATCCGTCGGGCGTCCGCGGCTTCGAAATCTGTCGCGAGCCCTTGGCGCTGGCGCTGCCGAGCGAACATCCGCTCGCGCTGCGCGAGGACATCAGTCCCGCGATGCTCGCGCGCGAGGCGTTCGTCAGTATCACACCCGAGCTTGACATGGGCTTCTTCCGCTATACCGAGGCCATCGCCCGCAGCGGCAATTTCATACCGCGCGTGGTCAAGCGCGACGACGATTTCACCACGGTGCTGGCTTACGTCGCCCTCGGCCATGGCATCGCGGTCGTGCCGGGGCTTATGAAAACGACGAGCGTTGCCAACGTGGTCTTCCGCGACATCGCGGCCGATCCGGTGCCCCAGACATCGATCGCCTTCGTCTATGGCAGCGACCCGTCGCCGTCGGCCAAGCTGCTGATCCGGCAAATGCAGCGTCACGCGCTTCGCAATCACGGCAGCGGCGCTGCCCCGCCTCCGATCGGGAGCGCGAGGCAAAAGGATTTCCGGAGACTGCTCTTTTCGCGCGTCGCCTCATGAATCTTCTGCGCCGCAAAGTTCTGTCGCTTTCGATCGGCGCCGCGGCATGGCCGCTCGTTTCGCCTGTTGTACGAGCCGATTCGTTTGCGCCGCGGCCGGTCCACATCGTGGCGGGCTTCCCGCCAGGGGGCGTAGGCGATATCGCCGCACGGCTGATCGCGCCGTCGCTTCAGCAACGACTGGGTCAATCGGTCGTGATCGACAATCGTCCGGGCGCCGGCGGCAATCTCGCCGCCGAAGCCGTGGCGCAGGCGCGGCCCGACGGCGGCACGCTGATCGTGGCGGCTGCAAATGACGCGATCAATGCGACTCTCTACAAGAACCTGCCGTTTAATTTCATCCGCGACATCGCCATGGTGGCCGGCATCGTGCAAGGCCCGCTCGTGATGCTGACCAATCCATCGTTCGCGGCCAAAAGCGTCGCGGAATTCATCAGCTACGCCAAGGCCAATCCCGGCAAGATCAATATGGCATCCGCCGGAAACGGCACGAGCACGCATCTGGCGGGCGAGCTATTCCAGATGATGGCCGGCGTGTCGATGGTGCACGTGCCTTACCGCGGCGCGGAGGCGGCGCGCGCCGACCTGGTGGCGGGCCGCGTGCAACTCATGTTCGGCAACGTGGTTACGTCGATCGGCTTGATCGGCGACGGGCGGCTGCGGGCGCTCGCGGTCACCAGCTTGCACGCATCGCCGCAGTTGCCCGGAATTCCGCCGCTGGCCGCCATTGTCCCCGGCTACGAGGTGACCGGGTGGTACGGCCTCGGCGTGCCCAAGGCAACGCCGGCAGGCACGGTCGCGGCTCTGAACAAAGCAGTGAACGCATGCCTCGCCGAGCCCGCAATCGCGAACCGCATTCGCGACCTGGGCGGCGAGCCGATGATCATGAGTCCGAGCGAGCTTGACGCCTTCGTCGCCGCCGATACGCAACGATGGGCCAAGGCCGTCAAATTCTCCGGGGCCAAGGTGGATTGATATCGACAGTACCGGTTGGACCCAGCAAGCGCGCGGCGCACCACTGCGCTGCGCCAATAGCGCGTCGAAGACGCGCGTCAACGCGCTTTTGCTGCGCTGCGCCCGGGAAACGCCAGTTACGTCAGCGCTGCGGCCGCAGCCGCTGCATCTGCAGCTGCGCCAGGAACGGCACCAGCGGGTGCGCGCCCATTTTCACGATCGACGGCATGTCGAGCTTGATCAGCGCCTCGCGCTGCTCGGGCGGCAGGTTGAAGCGGTCGGCGAATGCTGAAGCGTTGGCCATGTATTGCGCCCGCATCCCCGCATCGTGGGCGAGGCCGTGCAGCGCCGAGGTCAGCTCGACCAGTTCGGGCTTGATCGAGGGATAATGCGCCGCCTGCGGCTTTTCGCCGTCGCCGCCGATCCAGCCGAGCGAGGCGTAATTGTGATGCCAGCTCGGGTCCATCGAGACCACGTCCGGCTTGCGCTCGCCGAGCGCGCCGGCGGCGGCCGCCCAGCAGCGCAGCTCGATATTGCCGGTGTCGTCGAGCTCGCCCTCGTCGAACCCGATCAGCGATTTCAGCTTGCCGGCCGCGAGCTGTTCCAGGACGCGCCGGTCCCAGGCGAGCTCCGGATTGGAATAGCGGTCGGTGCCGGGGAAATGCGACATGCCGCCGCTCGACAGGATCACGGTCTTGAGCCCCAGCGCGGTGACGGTGCGCGCCACCGCCTGGCCGAACGCGTAGCAGCGCTCCATGGTGGGCTGCGGCGGCAGGTAGGCGTTGACGTAGATCGGCAGCACCGGATCGGTGTGGCCCAAATGGGTGAGCGGAATGCCGATGGCGTAATCGATCTTCGCCGTCGAGCTGAAGGCCGGATCGAAATTCTGCCGGTACAGCTGCCGCACCAGCTCGAAGCCGATCTCGCTCGGCACCTTCCAGTGAAATTTTCGCCCGGCGAATTCGCCGGTTGCCTCGCCGCCGACATGGACGGTGAACGGCGGCGCCGCGTTGTGGAAAAACTGCTCGGCGTGGTCGTTGGAAAAGATGATCCAGAGGTCGGGATCAAGCGCGCGCAGCCGCTTGCCGATATCGGCCGCCACCTCGCGCACATGGGCGACCAGCGCCTTGTCCTCGGTGTCCGGCATGGTGAAGAACTGCGGCGCATGCGGCAGCATGGCGCCGCCGATCACGGTTGACATCATGGTCGTTCTCCTCGCCGGCAAAATTATCGCGCCGGCAGCCGAACAACAAGCGCGACGATGCGGCGTATTAGCCATGCGCGCCGCGTTGCTTCACAGGTCCATGGAAAGCAACTATACGAGGCGTACCTGCCGTCACCCTGAGGCGCGAGCGTAAGCGAGCCTCGAAGGGCGACGGCCCGGGCGCCTCGGCCGCATCCTTCGAGGGCCGCCTGCGGCGGCCACCTCAGGATGACGGAAAACAAACAAATGGTGGATGTGCCGATAACGATCGCGTGCGGCAATTACGACCGGACGCGGGCGATCAGGGACGGGCGCGTGAACGTCGACGGCTGCGCCGTCACCTACTTGCCGCTCTACCCGGAGGAGATTTTTCACCGCGCCTTCAAGTTTCACGAATTCGACGTGTCCGAGCTGTCGTTCTCCAGTTATCTGCGTACCGTCTCCGCGGGCAACGCCCATTACATCGGCGTGCCCGCCTTCGTATCGCGGATTTTCCGCCATTCCGGCATCTACATCCGCAACGGCGCCGGCATAAAGCAGCCGGAGGATCTGCCCGGCAAGCGCATCGGCGTGCCGGAATATCAGATCACCGCGGTGGTCTGGATGCGCGGCATCATGCAGCACGAATACGGCGTCAAGCCGTCGGACATCCATTGGCGCAGCGGCGGCCAGGAGCAGGCCGGCCGCCATGAGCGCACGCCGCTCAAGGCCATCCCCGGCCTCGACCTGCAGCCGATCGGCGACGATAAGACGCTGGTCGGCATGCTGCGCGACGGCGAGCTCGACGCGCTGTTTACCGCGCGCGCGCCGTCCTCGTTCCTTAACGGCGAGCCGCACATCGCGCGGCTGTTTCCCGACACCCGCGCAGCGGAACAGGCCTATTACAAAAAAACAAAACTGTTCCCGATCATGCACCTGATCGGCATCCGCCGCTCGCTCGCCGAAAAATATCCGTGGCTGGCGACCAGCGTCTACAAGGCGTTCTGCGAGGCCAAGGCTTTGGCGATGATCGATCTGCGCGACGTCAACGCGCTGATGGTGACCTTGCCGTGGCTCGAGGCCGAGACCAACGAGAC
>JASHWN010000391.1 GCA_030044035.1 Xanthobacteraceae bacterium | reverse complement strand
CTGGCCGGTGAGCGTGATGCGGCGGCCGTGCTCGCCGGCCGGCTCGACCCGCAGCTCTTTGAGCCCGCGCATCACGGTCGTGCCCTCGGCAAACGCGGCCGCAACGGCCAGGACCGGATATTCGTCGATCATCGCCGGCGCGCGGGCCGCCGGAACCTCGACGCTGCGCAGCGCCGAAGCCCGCACCACAAGATCGGCCACCGCCTCGCCGCCCTCGGTTCGCCGCTCTACGTCCTCGATCGCGGCGCCCATGTCCTTGAGCGTGGTCAAAAGCCCGGTGCGCAGCGGATTGAGCATCACGCCCTCGAGGATCACCTCGGAGCCCGGCGTGAGCAGCGCCGCCACCAGCGGAAACGCCGCCGAGGACGGATCGGCCGGCACCACGATCGGCGCCGGGATAAGCTCCGGCTGGCCGGTGAGCGTGATGCGGCGGCCGTGCTCGCCGGCCGGCTCGACCCGCAGCTCGGCGCCGAAATGGATCAGCATTTTTTCGGTGTGGTCGCGCGTCGCCTCGCGTTCGATCACCACGGTCTCGCCGGGCGCGTTCAGCCCGGCCAGCAGTACGGCCGATTTGAGCTGCGCCGACGCGACCTGCGGCTCGTAAACGATCGGCACCGGATCGCGCGCGCCGGCGAGCGTCAGCGGCAGCCGGCCGTCGGCCGAAGCGAGCGTGCGCGCCCCGATCCGTTCGACGGGATCGAGCGCGCGGCGCATCGGCCGCGTGCGCAACGAGGCATCGCCGTCGAATTGCGCCGTGACCGGAGAGCCGCCGACCGCGCCGATCATCAGCCGGCAACCGGTGCCGGAATTGCCGAAATCGAGCGGCGCCGCGGGTGTCGCGAAGCCGCCGACCCCGACCCCGCGAACCCGCCACTGCCGCCCGCCGCATTGCTGCAGCGTCGCGCCAAGCGCGCGGAGCGTTTGCGCGGTGTTGAGCACGTCCTCACCTTCCAGCATGCCGGAGATCCGGGTCTCCCCGACGGTCAGCGCGCCGAGGATAAGCGCCCGGATCGAGATCGATTTGTCGCCCGGCACCCGCGCGCGGCCGTGCAATGGCCCATTGCGCCGCGCGGTCAGGGGACGAGGCTTGGTGGCGTGCATGGGCTTGCTCCAACGCGGCGCTCTACCACGCGCCGCCGCACGGCGTCACCTGGCGCAGCCAGCTTGCCGGCGACCGGCGCGCCGAATGCGATCAACCTTGGGCCGCGCCGGCTCGTCGTTCCGGCCCTCACAAGCGCTATTTCCGCTATTGACAGCACCATGCCGACTAGCCAAGTGAAGCCCTCAAATCGGACATCGCCGCATTCAGGTACACCGTCATGGCCAAACCCGAACTTGGCACCAAGCGCATCTGCCCGGAAACCGGGCGCAAATTCTACGACCTCAACAAGGACCCTGTGATCTCGCCCTACACCGGCAAAGCCGTGCCGGTGGAGACCGCCGTTGCCCGCGCCCGCCCCGAACCGCCGGCGCCCCGCGTCGTGCCGGCCGAGGAGGTTGCGACGCCCGAGCCCGCCGAGGCGGCGGAATTCGTCTCGCTCGAAGAAGCCGATGCCGAGCAGCAGGGCGCCACGGCCAAGAAGCCGGCCGAACCGGCCGAGGCCGAGATCGAGGACGAGGTGGAAATGGACGAGAGCCTCGACGACGCCGCCTTCATCGAGGAGCAGGAAGAAGAGGACGCCGACGTCACCGACATCATCGGCGGCGACATCGAGAACGAGGAGGAGAGCTGATGGCGAGGAGGGCTGGCGCCCTCCTCGGAAATCGGAAGCCAGAAACCAGAAATCGGAACCGGAAATCGGGAAGTTGAACTGAACGCGTGCGCCTGTCATTCTGACTGACTTCTGATTTCTGACTTCTGACTTCTCCGCCCGCGCAGCGGGCGCCCGGGGCCATAGCTCAGTTGGGAGAGCGCTTGAATGGCATTCAAGAGGTCGGGGGTTCGACTCCCCCTGGCTCCACCACCAAGTTTCCTGGAAAAATAACGCATTTTAGAGCCGAATTTAAACGTCACTCGCATGAGTACGAGTAGCCATGGACGGCGCTCGGGCGACGGGACCGATCTCCTACAACACATCGGATGCGGTTATCAGGCTGGCCAGAACATCTGGACGCGATTTGTCGACAACAAGAACTGATTGCAGCACTACGGAATAGGCCGCTAAACTGGACCGGGCAGGCCGAGCGACGCTGAAACCGGCACATGAGGGCATTCCATCCACAAGACATAGCGTGGTCGGCGATCGACGCGCGCCTCGGCTTCTCATACGGCAACCGATCACCGCCATCTGTGACATGGAACGGGAGGAGCACATGATCAATCGTCGTCGCGCTATCGGTCTTGCGTTCGGCGCGTTACCTGCTGCCTGGCTGTTGCGGCCTTCGGCATGCTACGCCGACCAGGCCTTCAAACGCTTTCTTCCGCTGCTTATCGATCTGGACGGCTGGCAAGGCAAAAAACCCGACGGCATGACCATGGATATGCCCAACGCCAGCATGACCACCGCGACCCGCGATTATCAGCGCGCCGCAGCGCAGTTGCACGCCTCGGTCGTCATCGGACCGGCTGCAGCGGGTGCGTTGGCGCCGACACAAGCCGGAATGAACATCCAGACCAGCGACGGGCACATGATCACGTCGACTATCAACGGCCTGTCGGTCACCAGGACGTTCAACATCAGCCAAAAATCCGGCGCGATCCTGGTCGCACTCGGCCCTAGCGCGCTGTTCAGCGTTTCCTATAGCGGACTCACCGAGGATGACGCGTTGCCGCTGGCGCAAAAATTCGACTGGAAAGCGCTGCAGGCTGCGGCGCGACAGCAATAACACCGATCGGCGCTGCGCCGGCGCTCTGGCGCCATGCGTGAGGGGGCCATAGCTTTGCCATGAGCTGCCGTGAGCGCCCGCAGCAAATGCTACTTTCTTGCTGAGGGTCGAGGAAAATACTATTTTTTAGAAGTTCCTGGGGGGCACGCGAATGCCCGAGGTTCGCGAAGGTGGTTGTCTGTGTGGCGCGATAAGGTATCGCGTACATGGTAAGCCGCAACGTGTCACTGCGTGTCACTGTACGTTTTGCCAAAGGCGCACCGGTGGCGCATTCAGCATTCACGCGTTGTTTGATGCGAAAGATTTTGAGTTGAGCGGCACGGGTCTTGCTACATACGAACAGCGCTCCGCGCAGAGTAATGATTTGTTGCGACTTCACTTTTGTAGCCGCTGCTCGACGACTGTTATGCTGATTAATGAGAAGCACCCAAACCTGCGGCTTATTACGGCGGGCACGCTGGACGATCCGAACAGCGTCAAAATCGGCTCGCATACTTGGGTGCAATCGGCGCAGCATTGGATGATCTTCCCCGAGGATGTGACGCGTTTTGATGCGGCTTTTTCACGTGGGGCTGCCAAGTAAGATAATGACGCCCCCGAATGCGCGCTTTCTCGATGCACGGGACGCAGGATTTGCTGCAATGCATGAGTCCGGTTTTGGCCCTCTCGATCGCTCGGTCGTATCGGCAATGCTGGGGCAGCGAATTGAGATTGAAATCGCGGCGCCGGCCCTGGTTTCGCAGGGTCTCTACCCCGAAGAGCTGCAATATATCGCGCGTGCAGTCGAGAAGCGGCAGGCCGAGTTTGCCACCGCGAGAATATGCGCCCGGCGCGCACTGGCCCGACTGGGCGTGGCGCCTTGCGCCTTGGTCCCGAACGCTGATCGCTCGCCGAGCTGGCCGAACGGTGTGGTCGGCAGCATCGCTCATACGACCGATTGCTGCATCGTCGCCGTTACCAACGCCCCTGAGATAATCGGCATTGGCGTGGACATCGAAGTGGATGCGCCGCTCGAGCCGAACCTCGAGCGAATGATTTGCACCGAGCGCGAACGCCGCTGGCTCGATTGCGCAAAGCCAGGCGAGCGGGGATTCCTTGGCAAGCTTCATTTCAGCGCCAAGGAAGCTTTTTATAAGTGCCAGTACAGCATAACAGGGACGTTCCTCGATTTCGCCCAGGTCGAGATCAAGTTCGATCTGGCGCGGCAAAGCTTCGCAATCGTCGCCTTGGCTCGGCAGGACCCCGCTTGGGATTTTGTGCCTCGCGCACAGGGCCGATTTCGGCGCGCCGCTGGTTTTGTCATTACAAGTGTAACGCTGGCGGCGTTCAATAGCGCCGGACAGCTATAATAAAGAATCGATCACGAGCCAGTCGCATGTGCGATTCGCTCCGCCTTCTGCAGGCGATGAATAAAAAACGATATGATCTCGTCGCGAGCCGCCAAGGTGGGCTGACCCGCTTCGTCTATCAAATGAACGGTCACGACGCTGTGGGGGCACCGCACATGCTGAGCAGTGAACGGCGGTACATCGCTGTTGGCCGCGCTATCCGGCAGCTCGCGAGCGATGAAGCGCTCGCCGAGCGCTTCGGCGTAGGCCGCAAAGCGCTCGGCCCGGCAAAATTTATCGCCCTTGAAGCGATAGGCGAGAACCGTGAGGTCCTCTCGTTCAAGCCGTCGGCGAATAGTCGCCAGATCCTCGCGACTGATCTCCAGGCCGGCACGAGCCAACACCGCGGCACCGGTGCAAACCGACGCCATGATCTTCACTTTGCCATCCATCGCA
>JASHWN010000043.1 GCA_030044035.1 Xanthobacteraceae bacterium | reverse complement strand
TGCTATAGTTGCATTTCCTCGCCCGCTCAAACACCACGCACTTCTTCATACGATTTTCGGTCACGAAATTGGGCATACAGCCCAGCACACGAACGATGCCGGCGATTTGATTGGGACCTCTGTCGCCGATAGACTGACGTCTGCCGGATATCTTTCGGCCGCGACCGAGATCACTCGGTGGTTGAACGATCGAGGAGCTCCAAAAGAAATTAAAAACGAAGTCGCGCAATATTTGGCTGATAACGAGATGCGGTATTCTTTTCCAGAAAATTACGTAGAAATCTGAGTTGAGGAGCTAATCTGCGATTTGTTCGGACTGTTATTGTTTGGCACGAGTTTCATAGCTGCTCATAGAGTCTTACTAAAGCCGACGCATCGCACGCCGTATGAAATTGACCTTTTTGAACCTACGCATCCACCTTATGCGGTGCGGCATAAGATGCTTGTTAGAGCATCGCGCCTTCTGGGTTGGGATCAACCTCTAACGACTCACGCTCAGGGCAATATTCAGCAGGCCGAAATAGCAGCATTAGACTTTATTAAGGACGATGCTTACAGCTCGTGGGCATCATTCTTTAGCGACCAACAGCTTATTAGCGCGATCGAGGGGTTGCAAAATGTCCTCCAGCTTTATGGTAATTCGCAGTATCGGCCGCCCCAACCGGAAATTTTGGGCGAACTAGTTGATCGCCTCAGAAGGAGACTGCCTCCAATCGGTGCGGAAATTGATGGGGAAGGCAATCCAACATTTACGGAAAATAACAGGACGCATTCTTTGTGGGCTGGTTGGGTTTACTGGCTTGGTCAAGGGATTCTCGTCAAGGACGATTTCCTTTCTTTCTTGCAAATAAACAGATTGTGTGATCAAGCGCTGCTTCAGCAACGCGGCATAGCGGTGGGCAAAATCTGATGCCAGTATTGGGCCGAAGCGAACTAATCGAAAGCATTAGAAGCCATAGGCTCGTCGTCTCGCCGATACTTTCAAGGGACCAGATTGGGGCAGCCAGCATTGATTTGCGAATGGGAAATATCGTGCTCATGGTGAGAGCACGGCAAGCGTCGCATGTGGATCCGGTAGCACTTAAAGCGGCCGCTTCGGCGCGCGGACACGTGAGTGAGGCTAGCCGGCAGCAAAAGCACGAACGGTATGAAATTCCGTTTCAAACTAAATTCCTTCTCCATCCGGGTTCGCTGGCGCTCGTGCCAACATTTGAGTGGGTGCAACTTCCGTCGGACTTGCTTGGTACCGTAACGGCGAGGTCAAGCTGGGCAAGAGAGGGACTAAGTATCGCAACGGCGACTTTGATTGAGCCGAGATACGAAGTAATTGTCACTCTTGAATTGTCCAACCTTGGGCAAATACCAATTGCATTGTATCCCGGCCTAAGGATTGCACAGATCGCATTTGTGAAAGTCGACGGGACAACGGATCGTCCAGGGAATGAGCAGTTCAGGCTATCGTTTGAGCCGTTCCAGGGTGACATCATCGGCGATGACGGCAGTTTTGTGCCCGGACAAGCCTCTTAGAGCTCCGATCACTTCAGAAAATGTACGTGCTGCGCCGCATCCTCAATCCGATGGGCACCATGGATGCCATCGACTTCCTGCTCGACAAGCTGCGCAACACCCAGGGCAACAGCGATTTCTTCGACTCGATGAATACGTAAGGCTGGCTGGCCTTGTGGAACGCTGTCGCTTCATATGAGGATTAGCGGCGGATTTGCGATGGGCCGGTTAACGCTTTGCCGGTCCCGAAATCGAACTCTAATTCCGCACCTTAGGCTCAGGCGTCCGCCGTCGTTTCGCGCTTAGCTCTGGGCGCGGCGGGTTTCGTTCATCACCAGATACGGGTTGATGTAGCACATCGCGCCTTTGCCGATGGCGTTTTCGCAGCCCTGCTGACTCGAATAGCCGCACTGCACCATCGCGCCCGGGTGCGGGTTGAACCCGCACCATTGCTGGGCCTGGGCGCCGGTCGCCGAAAGGGTTGTGAACGCCATGGCCGTCCCGGCCATCAGGGCTGCCGACGTAACGATCCCGCATCGCATCTCGTGATCTCCCGTTCCTGATCCGCGTTCCCCGGCCCGCTTGCCCCATTAGCGGGGAATCGCCGGCGCATAAAGCGCCGCGTCAAGTATGTCGCACCGACTCGATGGCGCCAATGAGGCCGGCCGGATCGGAGACCGGCAGCGAGCAGGTTTCGCCGACGCAAATGAAGGCGGCCGGCTCGCTTGCGGCCTCGAGCTTTTGCCGCGCCGGGTGGCCGGGCCGCAAGGCTGCCGCCGAGGGCGCGTGCAGCACGATGCGGTCGAGCGGCGCCAGCGCCCGCGCCGCGGCAAGGAGCGCATCGGCGCGGCCGCCCTCCCCGGTGACGACGATCTCGGCGGCGCGCAGCCGCAGATCGACGGCGTTGAGCAGCGCCATGTGCATGTAGAGGTTCTCCACCGCCTGCGGCGCGATGGCGGCAATCAGGCGGTCGGCCTTCTCGCGCCAGCTATCGTCGCCGGCCAGCACGGCCAGGCGGATGAGATTGCCGGCCGCGACGGCATTGTGGTTCGGCGTCGCTTCGTCGGTCGTCGCCGCCGGGCGGATGACGAGGCCCTCGGCATCGGCGGCGGTGAGATAGTAGGTGCCGTTCTCCGCATTGGCGTAGTCGCGATCGAGCGCGCGCTGCCAGGCGAGCGCCTGGTCGAGATAACGCTGCTCTCCGGTTGCCTCGTAGAGCGCGAGCGCGGCGCGGATCATTGCGGCGAAATCCGACGCGAGGCCGGGAAATTTCAGCTGCCCTTGGCGCCACGAGTGACCGAGCCGGTCACCTTTGGTCATCGCGCGCGCGATGAAATCGAAAGCGCGCACTGCCATGGCGCGCCACGACGGCTCGCCGAACAGCAGGCTCGCATTGACGAGTGCGGCGATCATCAGTCCGTTCCAATCCGCCAACACTTTGTCATCGAGACCGGGCCGCACGCGGCTATCGC
>JASHWN010000042.1 GCA_030044035.1 Xanthobacteraceae bacterium | reverse complement strand
ACGCTTGACCAAAAGTTGCGTCATCAAGGGGGTCGTCATGGTTCGATTCATTGCCCGTGGAGTGCTCGCCTTCTGTGTTTTCGCCGCAACGGCCGGCATCGGCCTCGCGCAGGATAAGCGGCAAAATCAGCCCGGACAGTTCGATTTCTACGTGCTGTCGCTGTCGTGGTCGCCGACATTCTGTGCGGCCGCGGCCGAGCGATCGCCGGAACGCGCGCCGAGCATGCAATGCAGTGCGCGCGCCTATGCCTTCATCGTCCAGGGGCTGTGGCCGCAATACGAGAGCGGCTTTCCCGAATATTGCCAGGTGCCGGCGCCGCGCCTCGATCATCCGACGATCTCCGGCGTGCTCGATCTGATGCCGGAGCCGCGCCTGATCTTCACCCAATGGGACCGCCATGGCACCTGCACCGGACTAACGGCGCACGCCTATTTCGATACGCTGCGCAAAGCGCGTGCCGTGGTGAAGATTCCGTCCGAATACCTTAATCCGCAGCAGCCGCTCACCGTAACGCCGGCTGCGGTGGAGAGTGCGTTCCACAAAGCCAATCCCGATCTGGCCGCGGGCGATATGGCGATCGCCTGCGACGCCACGCGGCTGACCGAAGTCCGGTTGTGTCTATCGAAAGATCTGAAATTCCGCGCCTGCCCTGAAGTCGTGCAGCGTAGCTGCCAGCGCGAGCAGGTTCTGATGCCGGCGCCGCACGCCACGGCCACCGATGCTGGGCGTCGCAATCCCGGCGGCGGCTCGGGCTAGGCGGATCAAAGCCTTGTGGCCGGCGCGTAACCTGTCGGCGAAAGTGAAGGGGTCCGGCTTTGCGGCCGGGCCCCGCGCCGTTGGTTGGCGCGTTGCAGGCAAGGCCATCCTGATGGATGGTCGGCGCCGCAATGAATTACCGTCACGCCTTCCATGCCGGCAGTTTTGCCGACGTGCACAAGCACGCTGTTCTGGCGCGCATCGTCGCGCATCTGCGGCAGAAGCCGACGGCGTTTCGCGTCATCGACAGTCACGCCGGTGCCGGCCGCTACGATCTTCTCGCCGACCAGGCGACGCGCGGCGGCGAATGGCGCGACGGAATTGGCCGCATTTGGCATCGACCGTTTGGTGGCAGCGACGCCGCCGCCGATGCACTGCTTGCGCCCTACATCGAGGCCGTTGCGGATTGCAACACCGGGCCGAGTTTGCGCACCTATCCCGGTTCGCCGCTGATCGTCCGGCACCTGATGCGGCCGCAGGACCGCTTGATCGCCTGCGAAATAGAGCCGCGCGCGGCGGCGCAGCTTGCTGCCGCGTTGCGTGGCGACGCGCGGGCCAAAGCGCTTGTGATCGACGGCTGGACCGCGGTCGGCGCCTATGTGCCGCCGCAGGAGCGCCGCGGCCTTGTCTTCATCGATCCGCCATTCGAGGAAGCGGCCGACTTCGCGCACCTTGCCGCGATTGTGTCGTCCGCCCACCGCAAATGGCCGACCGGGATTTACTTGGCGTGGTATCCAATCACGACCCGTGCGGCGCCCGACGCCTTGGCGCGTCGGTTGCGGCGACTTTCGGTTGGCAAGATTTTGCGCTGCGAACTCTCGGTGCGTGCGCCGGCCGCCGATGCCGGGCTCACCGGTTCCGGCCTCGTTGCGATCAATCCGCCGTTTCCGCTCGAAGCGGACTTGCGCCTCCTCATGCCCGCACTCGCGCGCAGGCTGGGGCGGGCTGCGGCGGCGCCTGCCCCCCGCATCGATTGGCTTGCGGCGGAGCGCTAATCACGTTCTTGCCACTTTTCCACAGGTCCAAAGTACGCTAATTGTTCCATGTACTGTTGCTGGCTTAGACGTTCCGCCTCCTGTGGGGGCCGGCGGAGTGACTGAGGCCGTCGGGGCCGATGCTCTTTGCGCGCGTGGATGTCCGGCCGAACCGCCGTTCCGCAGCGGACGGCGGTGAAGCAACACGGGCAGGGAGCCGCTCGATGGCGATGCAGGGGACTGTCAAATTCTTCAATGGCGAGCGCGGCTACGGTTTTATCAAGCCGGATGACGGCGGTCGCGACGTATTCGTGCACATCACCGCGGTCGAGCGCGCGGGACTGAAGTCGCTGTCCGAAGGTCAGCGTATCAGCTTCGACGTTGAGCCGGACAAAAAGGGCAAAGGCCCGAAAGCGGTCAATCTCGTCGTCACCGGCTAGCCTGCCCCGTCAAAGCGCAGGGCGCCAGGCGCGAGCCGGTCGGCAGCGCGCGGCAAGCCGCTCTCGGCTTTCGCCGCCAGCGTCGCATCGTCCATTCCAGCCACAGCGATAGTGCCATGATGATCCTGCGTTTCTCGCCGTCTTCACCGTTCGTGCGCAAAGTGCGAATCGCCGCGTCGCTGCTCGGCCTCGACAGCGAGATCACGCTCGAGCGCGCCGACACGACCGACCCCAACGATTCGCTGCGCAAGATCAATCCGCTCGGCAAAATTCCGGTGCTGATCATCGAGGACGGCAGCGCGATCTACGACTCGCGCGTCATCCTCGATTACCTCGACGAACGCGCCGGCGGCGGCAAGATCGTGCCGCGCCAAGGCGCCAAGCGTCTCGCGAGCTTGCGCCTGCAAGCCCTGTGCGACGGCATCCTCGATGCGTCCATCCTCACCGTCTACGAAGGCCGCTTCCGCAAACCGGAGATGCACGAGCCGAAATGGCTCGACCTGCAGGCCGGCAAAGTTGCGCGCGCGCTCGCGGCGCTCGAAGCCGCGCCGCCGGCGCTCGATGCCGCGCCGGCGTTGCCCAACGTCGGCCAGATTGCGCTTGCCTGCGCGCTCGGCTACCGCGATTTCCGCTTCGCCGGCAGCTGGCGGAGCGATCATCCGCGGCTTGTCGCCTGGCTCGACAATTTCGCCGCGCGCGTGCCGGCCTTCGCTGCGACCAAGCCCGCCTGATGACGTGGGACGATCGGGACGGCCGGCGCAGTTTTGTTTTCCTGCGCAAACGCACCTGAACTCATCGACAAACAAAAACCCCGGGACGCCGGTCCCGGGGTTTCGTATCTCTTGCGGTGCGCGCGCGATCAGAACCGGTAATTGATGCCGCCGCGGAACAGGTTCGCGTCGAACGACACGTTCTGCGTGGCGGCGCCGCAGGCGACGCTGCAGTTGAAATTGCCGAGATCGACATAGAGATATTCGGCCTTTGCGGTCCAGTGGCCGGCGATGGCGAACTCGATGCCGCCGCCGACGGTCCAGCCGGCATTGGTCGCGGTGCCGCCGCCAAGCCCAGGTGGCGTGGCGCGGATATCGCCGACCGCGAGACCGCCGGTCACATAGGGCAGGAAACGATCGGCCGCATAGCCGAGGCGGCCGCGCACCGTCGACAGCCAGCTGTCCTTGGTGGTGCAGCCGAGCGTGCAAATCGCGCCAGTCGAGGTGCTGCCGCTGATGTCGGCCCAGTCGAAGTCGCCTTCGGCGCCGAGCACCACCTGGTTGATCTGATAATTGTAGCCGACGGTGCCGCCGACCAGTCCGCCCGACGTATTGAAGCCGCCGGCGCTCGTCCAGGTGGAGGTGCCCCAGGCGCCGCCGCCGTTGATGCCGATATAGAAGCCGCTCCAATTATAGACCGGCGCGTAAAGCGGCGCTTTGTAATAGGGCGCAGGCGCTGGCGGCCCCAGGTCGGCCGCCGCGGCCGAGCCGGTCAAGGCCGCAACACCGGCCAACGCAAGAACTAGCCTTTTCATTGAGGACCTCCATCCACGCGAAAGTGGCGGGATAGTATTCGTGGCTATTCTTGCGTCTAGTGCTGAAAAGACACATGCCTATTCTAATTGTTGACCGCTTTGTGGCGAGATTAGACTATGGCATGTCAATATTATAGCTAATAATGACTTAAGACAGCCGAAAGAATGGTAAAAGAAATACTAATCGATGACGGCGCATTTGTGGCGCCGGGTTCGTTCCGGCGCTGCTTTAGAACCGATAATTGACGCCCATGCGCGGGCAGGCCCGCGGCGAGGCCGTTCGACTGCCTTGATCTCTGGTCCGGCGTCACGTCAACGCATACGTTTTGAGCCAGCACGAATGCCCCCATGAACGCGCCCAAGAAAACTATCGAAGCGGATATCAAGGCGACCGACGCGCCGGCTGCCGCCATCGCCGAGGAGGACGAGGAGCAATCGCTGCCCGAGGCCGAGCCGGCGGAGGCGGAACCACTGGCGGCCGACGCCGAGGCGGGCTCGCTTGCCGAGGGCCGCGCCGCCGTCATCCATTATGCCAAGCTCGCGCCGTCGCGGCCCGGCGTCTACCGCATGCTCGATGGCCGCGGCGACGTGCTCTATGTCGGCAAGGCCAAGAACATCAAAAAACGGGTGACCGCCTATGCGCGGCCGACCGGGCTCGATACCCGGATCGAGCGCATGATCGCCGCCACCCGCACGCTCGAGTTCGTCGTCACCCGCACCGAGACCGAAGCGCTGCTGCTCGAGGCTAACCTGATCAAGCGGCTGCGGCCGCGCTTCAACGTGGTGCTGCGCGACGACAAATCGTTCCCCTATATCCTGATCACCACCGATCACTGGGCGCCGCAAATCCTCAAGCATCGCGGCGCGCGGACCCGGCCGGGCCATTATTACGGGCCGTTCGCTTCGGTGTGGGCGGTCAACCGCACCATCAACGCGCTGCAGCGCGCGTTCCTGTTGCGCTCGTGCAGCGATCCGTTCTTCGAGAGCCGCACCCGGCCGTGCCTGCTCTATCAGATCAAGCGCTGCTCGGGGCCGTGCACCAAAGAGATCGAATATCGGGAATACACCGCGCTCGTTCGCGAGGCCAATGCGTTCCTGTCGGGCCGCAGCAAGGCGGTCAAGGACGAGCTCGCCGGCGAGATGGAAAAGGCCTCGGGCGCGCTCGATTTCGAGCGCGCCGCCGTGTATCGCGACCGCTTGGCGGCGCTCTCTGCCATTCAGTCGCATCAGGGCGTCAATCCGCGCGGCGTCGAGGAAGCCGACGTGTTTGCCGTGCATCAACAGGGCGGCTTCTCCTGCGTCGAAGTGTTT
>JASHWN010000390.1 GCA_030044035.1 Xanthobacteraceae bacterium | reverse complement strand
TGTATTTCAGCGGCTTCTATTGCACTTTGGTGAGCCTAAATTATTTGATGTTGTACCACTGCGGTATATATTCGATGCAATGGACATAGGAATTTTAGCCGCATTCCTTGTCTTCGGCACTGTCGAGGCTATAGTTGTGTTCCGAGGTCGGCGATGAAGGCGATGAGAAATTACCCGTGGCTTCGACTTCAGCATCTCCGCTTTATGCTGGCCCTATATGCAAGTTTTGCAATAGCTAGCGGCCTTATCGCTTTCGTAGTCCTATGGGCTCATTCTTCTCCCCATTCGTTCATAGCCTTCTGCGCCGGAATGGCTAGTGGTGCGGCCGGCTATTTGGCTGGCAGATGGATGCGACGAAATCATCTTTGGCGGCGGGCGTGTACTGCAGTTGCCCACTCGATCTAATGGCTTTTCTTGCCGTCGCGATGCCGAGCGCGCAAGCGGAGAAGCACATGCCGAGGCTGCGAGCGATTTTATAGTGACCGAAATGGTCACAAAGCTTGATCTCGAAGCTGCGCTTGATCGGCTCACGCTGCGCATGACGATACGCTTCGGCGTCATGCTGGTCGCTGGCCTCGGGGCGCTCGCCGCTATTCTGAAACTGGCTTGAGCGTCCGCTTGAAATTTATTCCGGCACGCTGATGTAAATCCGCCCGTCGCGCACCGCGACTTTCACCGGCGTGAGCCGCAGCGACGGGTCGCCGGGATGGCAGCCGGTGGCGAGGTCGTATTCGTAGCCGTGCCACGGGCAGACGATGTGGCGGGCTTTGCCGAAGCGCAGGCCGGCGCTTTTCCTGTCGGGCGTGATCACTTCCTCGACCTTGTGGAAGATCTTGCCCTGGCAGACCGGGCCGCCGGCATGCGGGCACACGTTTTCGTAGGCCAAGACCTTGCTGCCGGTGCGGAAGATGCCGACCTCGAGCGCCTCGAGCGCGAACACCCGATAATCGCCGTCGGGAATGTCGTTCAGCTTGGCGATTGCGACTTCGTCCATGGCGCCCTGCCCCTTTAGATACGCTTGTTACCGCTCATTCCCGCGAAAGCGGGAATCCAGGAGTGAGCAAAGAACTGGGTCCCCGCTTTCGCGGGGACGAGCGGTTTTGGTCGCGCGTTGCATTTTCAGTCATCACTCGATCCCCGGCGGACGATGAAACCAGATCGCCACGTCGAACATGTTGAGGTCGGCGGCTCGAATGAGGCCGCAGGCAGCAACGACGGACTCGGTTGCCGTCACCGCGCCTTCGGCGAACGGCGCCACGTCGTGGCCGCGCCGTTCCACCTTGGCGGCATAAACTTTCACAGCCGCGGTCAGCACCTGCTGCAGCATTCGGTCCGAGATCGCGTCCGGCTGGCCGCGTTTGAGCGCGTCGCGGGCGGCGGCGCAGAAATCGGCCGACGGCACGACCGCGCGCGGCGGCGCCGGCTGGCGCCGCGGCTTTGCATCGCCCTTCTGGCCGCCGCGCTTTTTGGCGGCCTTACGCTGCGCGAGTGTGGCCATTCCGGCGTCAGGCCGTGACCGGCTCGCACACCGCCGGCGCCTTCTTGGTCTTCGCCCCGATCATCTTGTGCTTGGGCACTTCGAGATTGAACAGCCGCGCCGCATTCAAGCCAAGAATGTTGCGCTTGGCCTGTTCGTCGAGGAACGGCAGCGACGTGATCGAATTGGGCAGGTCGAAATCCCAGTGCGGCCAGTCGGAGGCGAACAAGAGTTGCGTGTCGGCGCGCATCGCCTTGAAGGTCGCCTCGGTCAGGTCGAGGTTCGAGCGCTCCAGCGGCTGGCTCGAATAATACATGTCGGCCATGTATTCGCTCGGCCGGCGCTTAAGGAGCGGCGCCTCCGAGGAGCGCATCATGTATTCGGAATCGAGCCGCTGCATCAGGAACGGAACCCAGGCAAGCCCGCTCTCGATCCATATCACCTTCAGCTTCGGAAAACGCTCCGGCAGCCCGTTGATGATCCAGTTGGTCATGTGGATGATGTTGTAATAGACGAACGAGATCGCGTGCATGGAGATGAAGCGGTTGCACTGCTGCATCGACTGGTCGCCCCAGTGGAAGCCGGAATGGAACGCCAGCGGTTTTCCGGTCGACTGGATCGCCGAATAGAGCGGCATGTAGCTGTCGTGGTTGACGGCGCGGAACCGCGTCGAGGTCACCGAAAAGCCGATGACGCTCGGATTGTCGGCGTAGGTTTCGACCGCCTTGAGCGACTCTTCCGGATGATTGAACGGCAGGTACAGCATCGCCTTGATGCGCGGATCGTGCGGCAGGATTTCCTCGGTCAGCCATTTGTTGAAGGCGTGGCCGACCACCACTTCGGTCTCGACTTGCGGATGCATGCCGAGCACCAGCATCGGGGTCGGGAACACCACCATGTAGTCGATGCCCATGGAATCCATGGCGCGCTGCACCAGCGTCACCTGGGCATGGGTGTGGCCGCCCGGCACCGCTTCGCCGAGCCGCTGCTGATGCGGAATGCGGCCGAACACGTCCTGGTACAGCATGCCGGGCGTTGAATTCAGTAATCCGGGCGCCGGGCCGCGACCCTTGAAGGCGCGCGCCATCTGCCGGTAGACGTCGCTTTCCATGCGGTCGATGACATCCGGCCAGAACGCCGTCTCGGTGACGTGGGCGTCGACGTCGACGATGAAATAATCGCTCTGCCGCGCTTCCTTGGCGGCGTGGGCGAGGATGTCGCGCGTGTCGGTGAGCGTATCGATCTTCGGCAGCTCGGCGACGCGCGGGCTTTTGTTGCCGTTTTTGCCGTTCTTGCCATTCTTTCCGTTCGACCCGTTGCGCAGCGGGCGCGGCGTTTTGGTCAGCATCGGCTTCCTCCAGGCGGGCGAGGGTTTGGCTGGCGCAACCTCAAGCGCGAGCTCAATCTTATCAGCATTGCCCGCCAATGCCCATCGCTAACTGGGCGTTTTGCTGAAGCCGAGCCCTGCTTCGGCGCTGACCGGCCATGCGTCGCAGGCGCAGCGATTGATTGATTTTTTGCCGCGTCGCACATTGTGCTCTGCACGATTGGGATAAAGCACCGGAGAGGGCGGAAAAATGAGCTACCATGATGTGCTGTATGGGGTCGAGGACAAGGTCGCGACCATCACGCTCAACCGGCCGGAGCGCATGAATGCGCTGTCGCGCAATCTCGAGGCCGAGCTGCACCGCGCGCTCGACGAGGCCGATGCCGACCGTGCGGTCCGCGCCATCATTCTCACCGGCAGCGGCGCGGCCTTTTCCGCCGGCTACGACCAGGCGGCGGCACCCGCTTCAGGTGTGCGGCACTCGGATCCGCAGGGCAAGTCGCACGCCGAATACATCGAGCACTGGCAGCGCCACGACGGCAGCCGCATCAACAACTGGACGCACATGTGGAGTCTCGGCAAGCCGGTGATCGCCGCGGTCAACGGCTGGGCGATGGGCGGCGGCTTTTGGTACCAGCTCGCCGCCGACATCACCATCGCCTCCGACAAGGCGGTGTTCGCCCAGCCCGAGGTCCGTCACATCTCGAACACCACGTTTCTGTTCACCGCGTTATGCGGCTGGAAGGCGGCCAACCGCTGGGCGCTCACCGGCGACCATTTCGACGCCCAGGAGGCGCTGCGCATCGGCATGGTCAACGAGGTGGTGCCGCACGACGAGTTGATGCTGCGCGCCCGCGCGCTGGCCAAGCGCATCGCGCTGGTGCCGGAGCCGTCGATCCGGCTCAACAAGGCCATCGCCATGCAGGGCATGCAGGCGTCGGGCGTCCACAACGCGTTGCTGCTCGAAGGCGCGCTGAGCGCGCTCGCCCATTCGTCACACAACGAAGACCGCGAGCGGCTGTTCGAGGCGCAGCGCCAGCACGGGCTGAAGGCCTATCTCGAGCTGCGCGACGGTCCGTTCCAGCCCGAGCCGATGGGTCCGCGGTCCAGGCCGCGCGCCGCGAAGGCGCGCGAATGACGCAGTGGATGCAGTGGATCATGCGCGTCCAATTCGCTATGCGATCCGTTGGCACGGTGGAGGGACGTAAGGCGTGAAAGGCGTTCCGATGCGATCGATCGTTGCGGCTGTTCTGTCGTTGCTGCTGGTGCATGCGGCGGCGCGTGCCGACGAAACTTGGCCGGAGCGACCCGTTACCATCGTGGTGCCGTTCCAGGCCGGCGGCTCGGCGGATTTCTTGGCTCGCCTCGTGCAGCAACACCTGCAGGCCGATCTCGGCAAGCCGTTCGTGGTCGAGAACCGCTCCGGCGCCGGC
>JASHWN010000389.1 GCA_030044035.1 Xanthobacteraceae bacterium | reverse complement strand
GCCAGTGCGTCGGCGCCGGCTTTGGCGACTTGCGCGTCCTGCGCCGATACGGCGCCGGAGACGCCTATGGCGCCGATGATCTTGCCGTCGACCATGATCGGCAGCCCGCCTTCGAGCGGGGTGATGTCCTTGAGCGCCAACAGCCGATTGCCGGCGCCGCCGCGGGCGATGGCGTCGTCGAGGTCCTTGCTGGGCCGTTTGAACTGCAGCGCGGTGCGCGCCTTGCCTTGCGACACCGTTATGGCCGACAGCTGAGCGTTATCGACCTTGTGAAACATCACCATGTTGCCGCCGCTGTCGAGGATAGTGACGGCCACGGTCCAGGAATTCTTCGCCGCTTCGAGCTCGGCTGCCGCCATGACCCGCTTGGCCTGGTCGAGCGTGATCGGCGGCCCGTAGGGCGGCAGCCCGGACGCCTCGACCTGCTGGGCCAACGCCGGTGCGCTGTACCAGGGACATGTCCAAGAACATGCAGCCGCCAGCATCAACGCGCAGGCGAGCGCGAGCATTCGGGTCATGTGCGAAGCCTCCTCTGCCGGCGGCACAATAAGCGGGCGGCCGGTCCGGTGGAAGCGCCAGGAATCAGGCGTTCAGGAATCAGGCGTCAGGGGTCAGGGATCAGGCGTCAGGCGTCAGGTGTCAGGAAGACCCTTTGAGCCGGCTCGTCCTGACTCCTGACTCCTGACCCCTGACTCCTGACGCCTGACCCCTGACCCCTGACTCCTGCACCGGCTCGGCAATCGCTATATTTACGGCACCAACCAGGAGATGCCGCCGTGTTCTCATTCCGCAAAAAGCTCGAAATGCCGGCTGCCGGCGATGCCCTGCCGGGCCGTCCCAGTCCTATTCCCACCGCCGAGCGCCATTTCATCAACGGTCGCGTGCTCAAGGGCCCTTATCCCGAAGGCGCCGCCAAGGCGATGTTCGGGCTGGGCTGCTTCTGGGGCGCCGAGCGCAAATTTTGGGAGCTCGGCCCCGGCGTGCTCGTGACCGCGGTCGGCTATGCCGGCGGCTTCACGCCCAATCCGACATACGAGGAAGTGTGCACCGGCGGCACCGGCCATAACGAAGTGGTGCTGGTGGTCTACGACCCGAAGAAAATCTCCTACGACCGGCTGCTCAAGACGTTTTGGGAAAGCCACGATCCGACCCAGGGCATGCGCCAGGGCAACGACGTCGGCACCCAATACCGTTCGGGCATTTATGTGTTCACGCCGGAGCAGCGCGCCGCCGCGGAAGCCTCGAAGGCCGCCTACAATAAGGCGCTCGCTGCCGAAGGCATGGGACCGATCACCACGGAAATCCGCGACGCGCCGCCGTTCTACTTCGCCGAGGATTATCATCAGCAATATCTGGCCAAGAACCCGCACGGCTATTGCGGGCTCGGCGGCACCGGCGTGAGTTGCCCGATCGGCTCCGGCGTGGCGGCATAAATTCGGCGAATAGCGAATGGCCAGTAGCGAATGGGGAGTAGCGAACGGCGAATAGCTTTACCGCTATTCGCTATTTCGCCATTTCGCTATTCGCAGCTGGGCCGAGGACTTTGCCCAACGCCCCAGCTCACGCCGGTGAGGGTTTGTTAACCATACCGGGCGTTAATCGGTTCGCGTTCGACTGCTTGAACCGGGCCGGATGGCGCGTATGCGGGTCACCCGCTCTTTGGCTTTATTGCTGGTGTTGGCGCCGGCGGTTGCCGGTTGCGCCGGGCCACCCTCGGCGCAGCTTGGCGTCGCGCCGCCGCCCCCGCCCGTGCCCGGCGCAACGGCCATGGGCAGCATCGACGCTTACGTCTATGGCGCGCCGCGCGCACCCGTGGCAGGCGCTCCGGCACCGGCTCCTGTCGAGCGCGGCTTGTTCGCATCGGCAGCGCCGCCGCTTGCCGCGCCGGTGCCGGTGGCACCCGCACCGGGCGCACCGGCACCTGCTCCGGACGACCGCGGATTATTCGCAGGGCCGATCGGGCCGGCCGCAGCGCCACCCGTCGCGCGCGTCGCCGCGCCGCGCGCCGCCGCTCCGATCAATGCCGCCGCCTACGCGCCCGAGCCGCGCAATAAAGCCTACACGCTCGATTCCGGCGACCGGCTGCGCGTCGTCGTGTTCGGCCAGGATGGCCTGTCCAACTCGTATCTGGTCGACGCCAGCGGTCACATCGCCATGCCGTTGATCGGCTCGGTCTCGGCGCGTGGGCTGACCACCGACGAATTGTCGAGCCGCATTGCCGACCGGCTGCGCCAGGGCTTCGTGCGCGAGCCGCACGTGGCAGTCGAAGTCGAGGCGTACCGGCCGTTCTTCATCCTCGGCGAAGTGACGCAGCCCGGCCAATATCCTTATGTCGCCGACATGACAGTCGAGACGGCGGTCGCCATCGCCGGCGGTTTTGGGCCGCGCGCCTACCGCCAAACCGTCGAGCTCACCCGCATCGTCAACGGCCGGCAGGAGCAGATGACCGTGCCGCCCAGCTATGCGCTGCGGCCCGGCGATACGATCAACGTCCACGAGCGCTGGTTCTGACAGGGATCAGAAATCAGAAGTCAGAAATCAGAAGTCAGAAGTCAGAAATCAGAAATCAGAGCCTGACTTCCGAGTTCCGACTTCTGATTTCCGCCTTCTGATTTCCGCCTTCTGATTTCCGGCTACCGCCTACTTCACGTTCTTTGCCAAGAACGCCATCGAGCGCTGCCAGGCGAGTTTGGCGGCGGCTTCCTGATAGCTGCCGCGCTCGTCGCAGTGGAAACCGTGCTGGGCATCCGGATAAACATAGATCTCGCAATCGGCGCCGCGCTTCTGTTTGATCGTCTCGACGTCGCTCATCGGGATCGAGGCGTCCTTCTCGCCGAAATGCATCTGGCACGGCACTTTCGGTTTCTGGTCGGCGTTCTTGGCGATCTGGCCGCCGTAATAGCAGACCGCGGCGGACAGGCCGTTGAGCTTGCACGCCGACAGGAACGAGATGGTGCCGCCCATGCAGAAGCCGAGGATCGCGACCGGGCCTTCTTTCTTCAGCTCGTCGATGGCGGCCTGCACGTCGCGCAGCATCGCACCCCAATCCGGATTGGCGACGAATTTGCGGGCATTGGCGATCTCGTCGGCCGAGTAGCCGGATTCGAAATTCGGCTGCTGGCGGTCGAACACGGCCGGCGCCACGGCCGCATAACCTTCGCCGGCAAGCCGATCGCACACCGCGCGGATATGATGATTGACGCCGAAGATTTCCTGGATGACCACGATGCCGCCCTTGGCCGGGCCCGCTGGATCGGCGCGGTAGGCGCCGAGCTTGAAACTGTCGGAAGCGGTGAGGTTGAAATGCTTGCCCAAGACGATCCTCCTGTGACTGAACGGAAAACGACCTTCGCGGTGCGGCGCAAAGGCCGGCCGGTCGGGCGACCATACACCGGCGGCCCAGCCGGTTGAAACGGTGCTGCGGGTCGGTCCGACGCGGGCTTAAAGCCGCATCGAGGAGCGGCGCGTCAGCGCGCGACGACGATGAAGTCCGTGCCGCTGCCGGTCTCGGGGCCGAGCCCCTGGTCGGAAACCACCAGCGAGGAGCCGGGCACGATCAGCTGCGAGATCTGATCGATCACATCCTGCGGGATGTCGATGCGGGCCAGCGCCTGTTCGGGCGTCTCGGCCGGCCAAGCGGACTCGACGCGCTCCTCGACGCGGACGCGCCGGCGCTCGCCCCAGGGTGTGCGCACATACTTGAAGTGTTCAACCGTGCGGGCCGCGTCACCGGGCAGCGATACGACGTTCCAGCGCAGCGTCGAATGATCGGACAGGTAATCCAGCGCCGTGAAGACGTGGGTGCCGAGCGGCTGTTCGGGATGCTCGATCTTCACCGGCGCCTCAATGAGCGGCATGAAATTCTGCCGCACGAAAATCTTGCCCAACCTGCGGCTGACGAAGATCGCAATCGGTCCGCCGTCGGCTCTGGCGACGCGCTCCGGCTTGACCAGCGGCAGCGGCACATCGTCCAACGCAATGGGCGCCGTGATGGCGGCCGGCTGTGCGGTTTTGGCTGCGGCCGTCGAGTCCGAGATTGTCTTATCGGTCGCGGTGTTGTTTGGCGCCAGGCTGGACGGTTCGGCCGTTCCGGCCGTCGTCTCCGCAGCGGCGGGCGAAGCCGGCGCTTGCTCTGTTTGTTGCGCCGTTCCGGCCCCCTGCGGATCGGGTTGCGCGCCATTGGCCGGTGTGGTTTTGCCGGCCCCTTCGGCGCCGACCGGGGCCGGGTCTGCATGTGCCGTGTTGGCCGCATCGGTCTTCGTGGCG
>JASHWN010000388.1 GCA_030044035.1 Xanthobacteraceae bacterium | reverse complement strand
GAGCGCGGTTGCGGCGACGCTGCTGCAAACTCGATCGCTGCAGTCTCGTCTGTCTTATCGTCGATCGCGTCCCTAGCGATCGCCACGATCGGCAGCGCGGTTTTTGCTTGTGCCGGCTCGGCGGCCGGCGCGGCAGCAGGCTCCTCGGCCTGCGCGCCGTCGAGGCTCGGCGCTTCGACGACCGGCAGATCTTTCAGCGCATCGCTTGCCGCACTCGCAGCCGATGCTTCATTGTCGAGCGGCAGCTGTGATTGAGCCGGCGCAGCAGCCGGTTCGCTGGCGGCCGGTTTGCAAGCTTCGCCTTCGCCGTCCTGGCCCGAATTGTGGTCGCTGTTGTCTTTGTCGCTGTTATCCTGGGGAATGTCCACGGCAGGGTCCTCCGCAATGCGGTGACCCTTCGTTAACCTTTGATTATTAGCAATTCGTTACCGGACGTTCTTTCACCCGGCTATTCGACGTTTTCTCAAACGCTTCATTCCGCCGCGCCGAAGCGATCACGCCGCCACGGCGGCGAGCGGCTTGAGCTTGTAGCCGTAGCGCTTGTCGAGGCCGAGCGCCGCGACGATGCGCAAGCCCTTGGCGAGCGCCTCGGCATCGAGGCCGGTCAGCGGCTTGCGTAGCTCGCCACTCGGCATGCCGAGCGCCTTCATCAGCGACTTCACGGCGACCGGGTTGATGGCCGAATAGGTGAAGTGCAGAAGCGGCAATAGCCGCAGATATTCGGCCTTGAAATTTTCGGCGTCGGCGTAGCTCGTCCACGGCGTCGAGATGACGGCCAGCTCGGCCGGCGCGACGTTGCCGGTCATGTTGGCGGTGCCGTGGCCGCCGAGACTCATGGTCGGCACGACGAGCCCGAGATTGGGGCTGTCGCAGCACATCACCGCAACGTCCGGTTTGCCGGCCAGCACCTGCGCGACCTGGCCGACGCGGGCGGTCGATTCCTTGTGCACCACGTAATGCGGGTGCTTGAAGATGCGCAGCAGATGCTCCCAATGCAGGTCGCTCTTCACCCGCGGCGGATTGTTGTAGATGCCGAGCGGCAGGTCGGTGGCGTCGGCGACGTCGAGGAAAAAGCGCTCGATGTCGGCTTCGGGCGCGCAGATGTAGGCCGGCGCCGCGAGAATCGCGCCGTCGGCGCCGTTGTCCTTGGCGAAGCGCACATTGGCGATCGTGGTCTCGGTATTATTGCCGGTGCAGCCGAAGAAGATCGGCATCTTGCCGTTTTTCATCTTCGCCGTCTCGACCACGATCCGCTTGCGCTCCTCGGCCGACAGCATCGAGGTCTCGCCGGTCGAGCCCATGATCAGCACCGCCCTGGTGCCGTGATCCTCCTGGAAGCGGATGAGCGCGCGGAAGGCGGCGAAATCGACCGAGCCGTCCTTGTTGAACGGCGTGATCAGCGCCACGAACGAGCCGGTGATCTTCTGCTTCGGCATTGGAGCGCTCAGGGGCTGGCGTGATTGATGAACTTCTCCGGCGGCGCCTCGCCCCATTGCGAGCGCAGCGCCTCCTCGGCGGCGACGAGGTTCGAGCCGTTGGCGAGGTTGAGGCGGTCGCTGTCGGCCCAATGCTCGTGGACGTGGCCCCACGGATCGGCCCAGTAGTCGTAGACCTGGCTGCCGAGCACGTGCCGGCCGATGCCCCACATGTGCTCGTATTTGTCGAAGCCCTTCAGATAATCGTGGCCCATGCAGACGTCGTCGATGTCGGCGACCTCGAACGACAAATGGTTCAAACCTGTCTTCGGAGAATTGAGGCAGAAGAAGACGTGGTGGTCGACGTAGGTGTCGCCGCGGTCGCACCGGTTGAACGAGCCGATCAGATTGTCCTTGTTCTCGACGTAGACGTCGTCGGAGCAGATCATGCCGAGCGTGTCGCGGAACCAGCCGACCGTCTCCGTGAAACGCGAGCTCATCAGCACGCCGTGGCCGATGCGCTTGACGTGGGCTGCGCCGCGCGGCAGCCGCATCAGCTCGCCGGCGCGCGCGGTCGGCAGTTCGCCGGAATTGAGCTTCTGCCGCGTGACCGCGATTGGCTTCACCGACGCAATGCCGGTGACCACCTCGACCTGATAGCCGTTCGGCTCGGTCAGCCGCACCCGC
The DNA here is from genome assembly GCA_030044035.1 of Xanthobacteraceae bacterium. GTDB lineage: Bacteria > Pseudomonadota > Alphaproteobacteria > Rhizobiales > Xanthobacteraceae > BOG-931. Next base: position 2,400 of record JASHWN010000388.1, on the reverse strand, counting down.
TTGCCGCCGCCGGGCTCGTCGATGGTCTCGATGCCGGTAGCGCCGGGCGCCTTGGCGATGCGTTTGAGATCGTCCTCGCTGTCGACGTAATAGGCGAGCCCGACGAATTTCGGATCGCCCTTTTCGCTGATGTGGATGTGGTGCGCCGGATCGGTGCCGCGCATGTACAGCGCGTTGGCGGTGCGATCAGAGCGCACCATGCCGAACCGGGTCAGAAATTCCTCCATGACGTCGAGATCGGGCACGCGCAAGCGCCCATACGCAATATCGCTGACTTTGACGTAAGACATGCTGTCCTCCGCAGGGCCGAAGATCGGTCGGTGGTCGCGGGCAATCTGCCACGAAGCGTGCGGCGGGGCCAGCGGCAGACCGGCCGCCGGCCGCGAATGCGCAAACCGCGACGTACGCGCAAAAGCGCTCCTTGGCCCGCGCCCGCGCTTTCAACGCTTTGACTTCGTTACGGCTTCGCTTAATCCGCCCTGCGGTTGGCGTCGAGGATGGATTTCAAGGGCACTTTGCAGCCGGGTTCAGGGGTTCCAGCGACGAGTGGTGCTGCACGATCAGGTACGCATTGCCTGCTCCCCGGAAAATATAGGTGTAGCGTGCCGGCACGGTGACGTCCTTGCCCTGTTTGTCTTTGAGCGTGAACTCGTACTCGCCGGAGCCAAAGATGACGTTGCCGGCCTGGCCCGCGGTCGGCGTCCCGATCCCTGTAAGCCGCGGTTCTGCCGGGAGGAATTTTTCTACAAAATATTTTTTGATGTCGGGGCGGCCGATCGCCACGTCAGCGCTGCATGTCGGCAGTAGGATCGCCTCAGGTGCGTATTTGTCCACGACCAGGTCCGGGTTCCCCTTCGCCCACGATTCTTGCAGGGCTTCGCCCCAGGCTTCTATTTGTTGGCACACGAGTCCGGCCACGCCGGGGACCGGCTTGCATTTCGCGGTTTGAGACGATCCCGCCGTCGGCCACGCCAGGACGGCAACGAGGATTACGGCGGCGGATGTGCATCCCCGCGGCACCATTCGATCGAAACGCTTCATGTCACTGCTCCCTGTTGAATCACTGCTCCCTGTTGAACTCGTGCTTGGCAGCACAAGCGGCACGTAAGGCGGACAAGCAGACTGTTGCGGGCCATCCGCTCATCGTGAGCCGTCGGCTTACGCCACGGCTGCAGCATACCCGATCGCGCGCAACAGTTGTGTGTCGCTATTCGCCTTATGCACCGCGGCTTGTTTGGCTGGCGTTGACGAGGAGCATCGCGCGTAGTGTGGGCAAAGGCGCGCAGCGCCATGCCCGCGCCGCTTGCGCACGAACTGCAGCGACGCAGCGCGGATCTCTTCTTCGGTCGCCGGCGGCTCGAAATTGAACAGCGTGCGGATGCTGCGGCACACGGTCGATACGCTCCGTTTTTCAAGAATTCGCCGCCCGTGCGGGCGGCGGCTCGGCCGCCGCCGGCTGCCGCTGCGCGATGGCGTCGGCGATCTCCACCGTGCGGCGCGCCATCTCGGCGTGCAGCCGCTCGACCATGCGGCCTTCGATCTGGATGACCCCTTTGTCGCGGTTCTCCGGCAGATCGAACGCGGCGATGATCTTGCGCGCCGCCTCGACCTCCTCGGGCGCCGGCGAGAACGCGGCGTTGCAGGCCTCGATCTGCCGCGGATGGATCAGCGTCTTGCCGTCGAAGCCGAGATCGCGCGCCTGGCGGCATTCCGCGGCAAAGCCCTCGGCGTTGCCGAGATCGTTGTAGACGCCGTCGAGAATGTCGAGGCCGTAGGCGCGCGCCGCGGCGAGGCAGCTCATCAGCCACGGCAGCATCGGCGCCCGGCCGGGCACGATGCGGGCGCGGGTGTCCTTGGCGAGATCGTTGGTGCCCATGACGAAGCCGGTCAGGCGCGTTTCGGAATCGTGCGCCGCCGCGGCGATGGCGGCGACGTTGAGCATGGCGAGCGGCGTCTCCATCATGGCCCAGACGCGGATATGCGGATCGGTGCCCATGTCGACGATGCGCGCCGCCAGATCCTGCAGCTGTTGCGGATCGGAAATTTTCGGCACCAGCACGGCGTCGGGCCGGCACTCGGCGACGGCGTGGAGGTCGTCGACCCACCAGCGCGTGTCGAGGCCGTTGATGCGCACCAAAACCTCGCGGTCGCCGAAGCCCGCTTGCACCGCCTTCTTGATCAGGCCGCGCGCCATCGCCTTGGCTTCGGGCGCCACCGCGTCTTCGAGATCGAGAATGACCCCGTCGGCCGGCAGGTCGCGCGCCTTCTCGAGCGCGCGGGCGTTCGAGCCGGGCATGTAGAGCAGGCTGCGCCGCGGGCGGACTGTCATCGTACGATCCTTCACTGACCCTCTCTCGGGCGCCGGATTATTAGCGGCGTTGCATGCGGCGTGCCACTGCG
>JASHWN010000041.1 GCA_030044035.1 Xanthobacteraceae bacterium | reverse complement strand
TCGAAGGTTTCGACCAAGTTCCATTCGCCGATCTCAACGCCGCCAAGCGGTCGATCGGCAGCGAGACGGCGGCGATCATGATTGAGCCGATGATGGGCGAGGGCGGCGTGCGCGTCGTCGAGCCATCCTTCCTGAAAGCGCTGCGCGAGCTTTGCGACCGTGATGGCCTGATGCTCATTTTCGACGAGGTGCAGACCGGCATGGGCCGCACCGGCGAATTGTTCGCTTACCAGCGCACCGGCGTCGTGCCCGACATCATGGCGCTCGCCAAGGCGCTCGGCGGCGGCTTTCCGGTCGGCGCCGTGCTCGCCACCAATGAGGCCGCCAAGGGCATGACCGCCGGCACCCATGGCTCGACCTTCGGCGGCAATCCGCTCGCCATGAGTGCCGCCGCCGCCACGCTCGAGGTCATGCTGGCGCCGGGCTTTTTGGACCGCGTCAAGCGCATCGGGCTTCTGTTCAAGCAGCGGCTCGCCGAGATCAAGGACCGCTATCCGGCGCTGATCGCCGAGGTGCGCGGCGAAGGCCTGTTGGTCGGCCTGCGCCTGCTCATTCCGGTCGGCGAGCTGGTCGATGCGCTGCGCGCCGAAAAAATGCTCACCGTGGCCGCCGGCGATAACGTCATGCGGCTGTTGCCGCCGCTCATCGTCACCGAGCAGGAGATGGCGGAGGGCCTTGCGCGCCTCGACCGCGCCTGCGGCAAATTGAATCGGGCCCTTGCCGCGGCCGCGCCGGCAGCCGGGGCAGGGCAGGGCGGAGGCAAGCGGGAGGCGGTGCGGTGAGCATCCGCCATTTCCTCGATCTGATCGACATTCCGGCCGCCGAACTGCGCCGCATGATCGACGCCGCCCGCGCCATGAAGGCCAAGCGCGATGCCAACGCGCGGCCGCTGGCCGGCAAGACGCTGGCGATGATTTTCGAGCGGCCGTCGACGCGCACCCGCGTGTCGTTCGAGGTCGCCATGCGCCAGCTCGGCGGCGATGCGATCCTGTTGACCGCCGAAGAGATGCAGCTCGGCCGCGGCGAAACTATTGCCGACACCGCGCGGGTGCTGTCGCGCTACGTCGACGCTATCATGATCCGCACCCTCGACGCCGACGAGCTTGAAGAACTCGCCCGCCATGCCTTGGTGCCGGTCATCAACGGGCTGACCCGGCGCTCGCATCCCTGTCAGGTGCTGGCCGACGTCATGACCTTTGAGGAGCATCGCGGGCCGATCGGCGGCCGCACCGTGGCTTGGACCGGCGACGCCAACAACGTGCTCACCTCGTGGATGCACGCCGCCGAGCGGTTCGCCTTCAACCTGCGGGTCGCCACGCCGCCGGAGCTGGCGCCGAAAAAGCCGCTGCTCGACTGGGTGAAATCGTCGAACGCGGCGATCAGCATCGGCGCCGATCCGGAAGCGGCGGTCAAGGGTGCCGACTGCGTCGTGACCGACACCTGGGTGTCGATGGGCGACCGCAACGGCGCCCGCCGCCACAACCTGCTCAAGCGCTATCAGGTCAACGCGCGGCTGATGGCGCGCGCTGCGCCGAACGCCATCTTCATGCACTGCCTGCCGGCGCATCGCGGCGACGAGGTCACCGACGAGGTGATCGATGGGCCGCAATCGGTGGTTTTCGATGAGGCCGAGAACCGGCTGCATGCGCAGAAGGGCATTTTGACCTGGTGTCTGCAGGCGAACGGGCGCTGAGCCGCGTTCGCCGACTGGAACTCACGCCCGAAAATTTCCAGGGCTCACAATATCGGCCGGAGCGCCTATATTGCTTCGGCAATGAACGATCCCGAAATCGTCATCCCGACGCGGGCGCCCGCTGTGGAAGCGGTCGACGACACGATCCTGCCGTTCGCCGTCAAATCGCTCGACCTGCGCGGCCGCATTGTGCGGCTCGGCGCTGCGGTCGACACCATTCTGACGAGCCATGATTATCCGACGCCGGTCGCCAAGCTCCTTGGCGAGGCCATCGTGCTTACCGTGATGCTCGGCTCGGCGCTGAAATTCGACGGTCGCTTCATCCTGCAGACGCAGAGCGACGGGCCGGTGCGCATGCTGGTGGTCGACTTCACCGCGCCGGGGAAAGTGCGGGCCTGCGCCCGCTTCGATGCCGCGCGGGTCGCCGCCGCGATTGCGGCCAACGCGGCGGAGCCCGGAAAACTGCTCGGCCATGGCCACCTTGCCATGACCATCGATCAGGGACCGGAAATGAGTCGCTATCAGGGGCTCGTGCCGCTCGAGGGCGGCGACCTCGAAGACGCCGCGCATCAGTATTTCCTGCGCTCGGAGCAGATTCCGACCCGGGTGCGGCTTGCGGTTGCCGAGGAGTTTCGCCCGGGCGATGGCGAACGGCGACGGCGTTGGCGCGCCGGCGGCATTCTGTTGCAGTTTTTGCCCAACTCGATCGAGCGGGCCCGGCAGGCCGATCTCGATCCGGGCGACGCTCCGGCCGGCACCGCGCCGCATGTCATCGCCGAGGACGAGGCCTGGGTCGAGGGCCGCTCGCTGGTCGCCACCATCGACGACCTCGAGCTGATCGATCCGGCGCTGTCGAGCGAGCGTCTCGCCTACCGGCTGTTCCACGAGCACGGCGTGCGCGTGTTCCGCGCCGCGCCGGTCGAGGCGCACTGTTCGTGCTCGCGCGACGGCGTCGAAACCATGCTGAAGAGCTTTTCGCAAACCGACCGCGACGACATGGTCGAGAACGGCAAGATCACGGTGACCTGCGAGTTCTGCAGCTCGACCTACGTGTTCGCGCCGGCCGACATAGCGGCGGATTCGGCTCCGGCATAACGCCGAGCGCCGTAGCCCGGATGCGCGACCCGCCTACGCTCGCTCTGCGCGCTACGGCGCGATTTGAGTCACGCCGAAGCGCGGAGCGCGAAGGCGGAAGCGACATCCGGGAAACGGCGATGCCGACCGGCCTGATCCCGATG
>JASHWN010000387.1 GCA_030044035.1 Xanthobacteraceae bacterium | reverse complement strand
CACCAGCCCGTCGCGAATGAGAGCGCGGACGAGTTCGCCGTGACGGCGCTCGGCGGCAAGATCGACCGGCGGCGGCGCGCCTTCCTCGCGGCCGCAGATCTCGCGAAGATACAGCGATTGTCCGAGCCAGCCGCGTGTCTCGCCGATGAGCAGGATTGCCTCACTTTCCGCCTTGAAGGCGACGGTCATCGACTTGGTGAAATCATCGAGCAATCCGACACCACCGATCGTCGGCGTCGGCAGGATCGCCCTTCCGTTGGTCTCGTTGTAGAGCGACACATTGCCGGACACGACCGGGAAATCGAGCGCCCGGCAGGCTTCGCCGATGCCGCGCACGCAGCCGACGAACTGGCCCATGATCTCCGGCCGCTCCGGATTGCCGAAATTGAGATTGTCGGTGAGCGCCAGCGGTTTTGCGCCGACCGCGGTGAGATTGCGCCACGCCTCCGCCACCGCCTGCTTGCCGCCCTCGAACGGATCGGCCTCGCAATACCGCGGCGTGACGTCGGCGGTGAGCGCCAACGCCTTCGGTCCGTCATTGATGCGCACAACGGCGGCGTCGCCGCCCGGCCGCTGCACGGTGTTGCCGAGAATGACGTGGTCGTACTGTTCCCACACCCAGCGCCTGGAGCAGAGATCGGGCGAGCCGATCAGTTTTTCGAGCGCGCCGGCGATGCCGATCGGCGGCTTGACCGCGCGGGCGTCGATCGCGGGCAGCTTTGCGCCGGCGCCAAACGAGCGCTCATAGAGCGGCGCCTCGTCGCCGAGTTCCTTGATCGGCAAATCGGCCATGACCGCGCCGCCGTGGCGCACCACGAAGCGCTTGGTCGGCGTGGTCTCGCCGACCACGGCGAAGTCGAGGCCCCATTTGCGAAAGATCGCTTCGGCTTCCTTCTCCTTCTCCGGCTTGAGCACCATGAGCATGCGCTCCTGGCTCTCCGACAGCATCATCTCGTAGGCGCTCATGCCGGTTTCGCGGCACGGCACGGCATCGAGTTCGAGCGTCACGCCGAGATCGCCTTTGGCGCCCATTTCGACTGCCGAGCAGGTCAGTCCGGCCGCGCCCATGTCCTGGATGGCGATGACGCAGCCCTTGGCCATGATTTCGAGGCACGCTTCGAGCAGCAGCTTTTCCGAGAACGGATCGCCGACCTGCACGGTCGGCCGTTTCTCCTCGGCATCGGCGCCGAATTCGGCCGACGCCATGGTGGCGCCGTGGATGCCGTCGCGCCCGGTCTTCGAGCCGAGATAGACGATCGGCATGCCCACCCCGGTCGCCTTGGCATAGAAAATCTTGTCGGCCTCGGCGATGCCGACCGCCATCGCGTTGACGAGGCAATTGCCGTCGTAGCGGCGGTGGAAGCGCATTTCGCCGCCGACCGTCGGCACGCCGAACGAATTGCCGTAACCGCCAATGCCGGCGACCACGCCGGCCACCAGATGCCGCGTCTTCGGATGATTGGGATCGCCGAACGACAGCGCGTTGAGGCACGCGATCGGCCGCGCGCCCATGGTGAACACGTCGCGCAAAATGCCGCCGACGCCGGTCGCCGCGCCTTGGTAAGGCTCGATGTAGCTCGGATGATTGTGGCTCTCCATCTTGAACACGACGGCGAGCCCGTCGCCGATATCGATGACGCCGGCATTTTCGCCGGGCCCCTGGATCACCCACGGCGCCTTGGTCGGCAGCCCGCGCAAATGGATTTTCGAGGATTTGTACGAGCAGTGCTCGTTCCACATCGCCGAGAAAATGCCGAGCTCGGTGAAGCTCGGCGCGCGGCCGATGAGTTTTCGAATGCGCGCGTACTCGTCGGCCGTCAGCCCGTGCCGGGCGATCAGTTCGGGCGTAATGGGAGGTTCGTTGGCGATCACCGCCACTATGTAGTCCGCCGCAACGTCGATTTCATCTGCGATGGCCGGGCCTGCTCCGGCCATCCACGCCTAAATTTGCCCATACCGTCAGCTGCGCAGCGCTTTTTCTGCGAGTGCGGCCCACTCGGCCTCGCGGCGCCGCACGTATTTGGGAGCGCGTTTGAGCTGGGTCAGCGCGTCAGCAAGGATGACTCTCGCCTCGTCGGAACGGCCCGCCTTGCCAAGCAAAAGACCGTAGCGCACGCGCGCTTCGGCGCCCGGATAGTAGTTCGCGACCGCCTGATATTCGTACAGCGCGTCGTCGGTGCGGGCCGCGGCTTCCAGCGCGCGAGCGTAGAGCAAATGGCCGTCCGCCGATTGGTAATCGGGCCAGCGCTGGCGCAGGCCGTCGAGCGTAGCGACCGCCCCTTGCGCATCGCCAAGGCCGAATTGCGAGCGTGCCTTGCCCAGCGCATAGACCGGTTCGTCGCCCATCGGCAGCGCCAGGATGTGATCGTAATGCTGCTCGGCCTCCTGAAATTTTCCAAGCGTCAGGCACTCCTCGGCGAGCGCGGCACGGTTGGCGATGGTGTCGGCGACGGCAAGCTCATCGGTCAGTAGGCGGTAACGCTTTCCCGGATCGAGCGTGCTGACCACCTTGCGCCGCGCATGCTGGCCTTGGCTGCTGCCGAACCACTCAGGGACGAGTTCGATCAGCACATAAGCGAGCGCCCCGAAGCCCGGTATGAACAGAATAATAAACCCCCACGGCATGAAACGGCCGGTCTTCGCCGCATGGACAATGCAAACGACCTCGATCAGCAGAAGAACGAGACCAAGAGGCATCGGTAATCCAGGGTCATCTGACGCGGCTGCGCTTACGCCGCCAGCTTGAAATGATCGACAAGTCCGGCGAACAGGCCGCGGCCGTCGGTGCGGCCCATCGCGGCTTCGACGTGATTTTCCGGATGCGGCATCATGCCGAGCACGTTGCCGCGCGCGTTGATGATGCCGGCGATGGCGTTCATGGCGCCGTTATGATTCCAGTTCGGATCGACGATGCCGTCCGGCGAAGCATAGCGGAACACCACCCTGCCCTCGCCTTCGAGCCGCGCCATGGTCTCGCCATCGGCGATGTAATTGCCCTCGCCGTGCGCCACCGGCACGCGGACCACTTGGCCGGCATTGTAGCCGCGGGTGAACGGCGTATCGGAGCGCTCGACGCGCAGATAGACGTCGCGGCAGATGAAGCGCAGCTGCGCGTTGCGCATCAGCACGCCCGGCAGCAGCCCGGCCTCGCAGACGATCTGGAAGCCGTTGCAGACCGCGAGCACCAAGCCGCCCTTGGCGGCAAAGGCGCGCACCGCGTCCATGATCGGCGCCCGCGCCGCGATGGCGCCGCAGCGCAGATAATCGCCGTAGGAGAAGCCGCCGGGAATGACGACCAGATCGGTGCCGGCCGGCAACTCGCGCTCGGCGTGCCAAACCATCGCCGGCTCGCGGCCGGAGACGTGCGCCAGCGCGCGCGCCATGTCGCGCTCGCGGTTGATGCCGGGGAAGACCAGCACCGCCGATTTCATGGCTGCCGTCCCGCTCTCACTTCGTCACCTCGATGCGGAAATTCTCGATCACCGTGTTGGCGAGGAGTTTTTCCGCCGCGGTTTTGAGCGCCGCCTCGGTCGCGCCACGGTCGGCGCCCTCGATCTCGATGTCGAACACCTTGCCCTGCCGCACGCTCGCCACCCCGCTGACGCCGAGCGAGCGCAATGCGCCCTCGATCGCCTTGCCTTGTGGGTCGAGGATGCCGGATTTCAGCGTGACGGTGACGCGGGCTTTCATGGCGGACGCCTTGGCCTCGTCCCTTCATGTAGCCCGGATTGAGCGCAAGCGAAATCCGGGAACGTTCGAGACGCCCGACGCCGATCCCGGATGTCGCGTTACTCCATCCGGGCTACGAACTCAGCCCTTGACCAGGATCGGACCGGCGCCTTGCGGCCGCTCGCCCTC
>JASHWN010000386.1 GCA_030044035.1 Xanthobacteraceae bacterium | reverse complement strand
GCCTCGCGCACGCCCGGCATGTAATCGGCGAGCGGGGCGCAGAGGCTGGTCGCCAGCACGTCCACCGGGCGGTCGGGAAAGCGCCGACGCAGCAGCTTGACGACCGAATGGCAGCGGACGAAGTCGCCGATCCACATGTAGGGGACCAACAGAATAGGACTTTCCGCGTCCGCGCTTAGGTTACCAAATCGCGAATCCATGTTCATATGTTTAAAATATGAATTATTATTCACTTTATTGCCATTGCCTTGGGCCCGTTGGCGCGCTCTACGGTAACTGTCCAGTGTTGTCCGGCAGTGTAGAGTCGGGCAAAGGAACGTTCGAGCCGGCGCAATGCCGAGCCAACTCGAAACGGTTTAGCGGCGTCGATGCTACTCGTTACCGGCGGGGCCGGCTTCATCGGATCGAACGTGGTCGCAAGCCTCAACGAGGCCGGCCGCGCCGATATCGTGGTCAACGACAGCCTCGGCAGCGACGGCAAATGGCGCAATCTCGGCAGCCGCCAGGTCGCCGACGTCGTGCCGCCGGAGGAACTGATCGGCTGGCTCGACGGCCGCAAGCTCGATGCCGTGGTGCATCTCGGCGCCATTTCCTCCACCGCCGCGACCGACGCGGACGCCGTCATCGAAAACAATTTCCGGTTCTCGCTGCGCCTGCTCGACTGGTGCGCGGCGCATCGCACGCCATTCATCTATGCCTCATCGGCCGCCACCTACGGCGACGGCAGCTTCGGGTTTTCCGACGAATGCTCGCTCGCCGCGCTCAAGCGGCTCAGGCCGATGAATCTTTACGGTTGGAGCAAGCATCTGTTCGACCTCGTCGTTCTCGACCGCGCCGCGCGGGCCGACAAAACCCTGCCGCCGCAATGGGCCGGGCTGAAGTTCTTCAACGTCTACGGCCCCAACGAATACCACAAAGGCGAGATGATGAGTCTCGTCGCCAAGCGGTTCGACGACGCCAAGGCCGGCAAGCCGGTGCGGCTGTTCAAGTCGTATCGGCCCGGCATCGGCGACGGCGAGCAGAAGCGCGATTTCATCTATGTGGACGATGCGGTGGCCGTGGTGCGCTGGCTGATCGACACGCCGACGGTGTGCGGCCTGTTCAACGTCGGCACCGGCAAGGCGCGCAGCTTTCGCGACCTGATCACCGCTCTGTTCGCCGCGCTCGGCCGCGCGCCCGCTATCGAATACATCGACATGCCGGACGCGATCCGCGGCAGCTATCAATATTTCACCCAAGCCGAGACGGAAAATCTGCGGCGCGCCGGCTATAATGCCGACTTCACCGCGCTCGAGGACGCGGTGCGCCGCTACGTGACGCAGTATCTCGACCGTCAGGATCGCTATCGCTGAGTCAAAAGCCGCACGGGGATCTGCGCAACGCATGTTCGATTTCGAGGAAGCGCTCAAGCTCATCGCCCAGCAGAGCGTGCTCTGCATCGGCGACCTGATGCTCGACGATTTCGTCTATGGCGAAGTCGACCGCATTTCGCCGGAAGCGCCGACGCCGGTTCTGGCGGTGCGGCACAGCGAAATCGGCATCGGCGGCGCCGGCAACGTGGCGCGCAACATCGCTGCTTTGGGCGCGCGCTGCATCTTCGTGGCGCTGATCGGCAATGACGAGGCCGGGCTCATCTTGACCAATGTGCTTGGCAAGCAAGATGGCGGCATCGTGCCCGATCTCGTCATCGACCGCGCGCGGCAGACCACGCGGAAGGTGCGCTTCGTCTCCGAGCATCATTCGACCCACCTGATGCGCGCCGACTGGGAGACCGCGGCGCCGGCCAGCGCACAAAGCGAGGCGGAGCTGATCGCCTATGCGCAAGCGGCGCTGCCGCAGGTCGGCGCCGTGGTGCTGTCGGATTACGCCAAGGGCGTGCTGACGCCGCAGGTCATCCGCGCCGTGATCGATGCCGCCCGCGCGCTCGGCAAGCCGGTGGTGGTCGACCCGAAGGGGCACGATTACACGCTCTATCGCGGCGCGAGCCTGATCACGCCGAACCGCAGAGAGCTTGCCGCCGCGGTGCATCGGCCGGTGACGAGCGAAGCGGAGGTCGCGGCAGCGGCTGCCGAACTCGCGCAAAATCTCGGCTGCGAGGCGGTGCTGGTCACCCGCAGCGAGGCGGGCATGACACTGCACGTCGAGGGCGAGCCGCCGGTCCATGTGCCGGCCTATCCGGTCAAGGTGCGCGACGTATCGGGCGCCGGCGATACGGTCGCGGCCGTGATGGCGGTGCTGCTCGCCATGCGCACGCCGTTCGAGGCGGCGATGCGCGCCGCCAATGCGGCGGCCGCGGTGGTGGTCGGCAAGCGCGGCACCGCGACGGTGTCGCTTGCCGAATTGCGCCACCGCATCCTGCCGGCTGCTTCGCTCGCGGTCGAGGACAAGATCGTGTTCGACTGGTCGGTGCTCGGCGAGCGGCTTTCCGAATGGCGCCGGCGCGGCATGCGCGTCGGCTTCACCAACGGCTGCTTCGATCTCCTCCATCGCGGCCATATCCGGCTGTTGACCGAAGCGCGCGCGACCTGCGACGTGCTGATCGTCGGCCTGAACAGCGACGCCTCGACCCGGCGCCTGAAAGGGCAGGGGCGGCCGATCAATCCGGCCGAAGGCCGCGCCGAGGTTTTGGCCGCGCTCGAAGCGGTCGATCTCGTCGTGGTGTTCGAACAGGACACGCCGCTTGAGCTGATCAAGGAAGTGCGGCCGAACGTGCTGGTCAAAGGCGCCGATTACGCGCGCGAGGAAGTCGTCGGCCACGACGTGGTCGAAGCCGCCGGCGGCCAGGTCGTTCTGGTCGAGCTGGTGCCGGGACATTCGACCACCAACATCGTGCGCCGCGCCGCCGAACCGGGCCTGCGCGCCGGCAAATCCGCCTCGTAACGCCGGCCGGGATTACGTCGGCGCAGCCGCCCATGACGAGATTGCGATCGTGACCGATCTCATCTCCGTGATCGTCTCGACCTACAACCGGCCGGATGCGCTCGATGCCGTGCTGCGCTCGCTGGCACGGCAAAGCGACGGCGATTTCGAAGTGCTGGTGGCCGACGACGGCTCGCGGCCGGATACCGCTGCGGTCGTGAAGCCTTGGCACGGACGCATTGGCCGGCGCGTCGTCCACGTCTGGCATCCCGATGACGGCTTCCGTCTCGCCGAAATCCGCAACCGCGCCATTCTGGCGGCGGATGGCGTCTATTGCATTTTTCTCGACGGCGACTGTTTGGCGCGCGGCGATTTCGTCGCCGCGCATCGGGCGCTCGCCGAGCCCGGCTGGTTCGTCACCGGCAACCGGGTTCTGTTGTCGCGCGAGCTGACGGAGCGCGTGCTCGGCAAAAACTTAACTGCCGAAGCCTGGACGATGGCGCAGTGGCTGGCAGCGCGGCGCAGCGGCGGCATCAATCGGCTGGCGCCGCTCGTTGCGCTGCCGCTCGGTCGCCTGCGCAAAGCGCAGGCGCGCGCCTGGCGCGGCGCCCGCGGCGCCAATATCGCCATGTGGCGCACCGATCTCGTTGCCGTCGACGGCTTCGACGGCTTCTTTGCCGGCTGGGGCCGCGAAGATTCCGATCTGTTCGTGCGGCTCATCCGCGCCGGCGTCCATCGCAAGGACGGCCGCTACGCCACCGGCGTGCTGCATCTGTGGCATAAGGATGCCGACCGCGCGCGCTTGTCTGACAACGAGCGCCGGCTTGACGAAGTTTTGGCTAGCGATCGGATTGTGGCGAGCAAAGGCCTGTCGGCGTTGCGTGATGAGATGGCAAACCCGTCGCCCGTGCGCTGAGTGCTAGGGCGATTGCGTCCGTTCGCCGAGACCTGGTGTGGTGAACTGGTTGACGGGACTTTGCTCGCCGTCGCTGACGCCGTCGCTGCCCATCGAAGTCACCGTGTAGTAATATCAACGGCTCTTATTGCTGACTCATATCCGTCACCCTGAGGTGCGAGCGAAGCGAGCCTCGAAGGGCGACGGCCCGTGAGTCCTCGGCCGTATCCTTCGAGGGCCGCTTCGCGGCCACCTCAGGATGACGGTCAACATTAATTGCGCTTGGTATAATAGGTCGTCTGCGGCTTGAGGCCGTCCAGGCGGACGCGGAAGATCGTCTGCGCATGGTCCCGGTTGAGCCGGACGGGAGACTGCGCCGTCTGGCTCAGGTTCGTTGGCTCCGTGCCGTAATGAATGACGGCGAAATGCTCGTCCGATCCTCCGGGGTTGTTGGTGGTCCATCGGATAATGGCGAGACCGTCGCGCGCCAATTCGAGCGCCGGCCCTTGGACGATCTCAACACGCTCGGCTCGCTTTGCCGGAGGAAGAACGCCACCGGGCTGATATGGAGTGTAGTTCTGGGCGATGGTCGGCTCCGGGAACAGGAGACTGACAAAAGCTGCGGTGATCGCCAGTTGGAGCAGCAGCTTGTCCACGGGTTCGACCTCGATCTGCTGCGTTTGCAAGTCACCGGCCTTACAGCATTTCCTGCTATGGAATTTTATGCGGCGAGGGCAGCGGGGCGACACCGCAGATCGACGGAGCGCAGGGCGAACAGCTTATAGCCGGCCATCTCGTCCGGTGTCAGGCTCGCTTTGCCCGCCAAAAACGCATCGAATTTCGATGAGAAGGGGCTGACATCGTCGGTGTGTTCGAGGGCAGAGATCGACTGCGCCCAGCGATCATAAATATCATTTGCCTTGGCGCGGTCGTTCCGATTGAGCGCGATTGGCGTGGCAGTCGGGAAATTGCCTCCCGGAGTGGCGCAGGTTTGCTCGGTATCGGCCGGCCAATTGATGTCGAAATCCGGGCCCCAGACCTGCTCGAACAATGATTTGTACTGCGCTTGGGAAATCCGCCACGCGATGCACGCTGTGTCGGGGAAGCCCATTTCCTGGGTGTCGACCGGCGGATGCTGGGCCTGTTCGGCGTCCGCGCTCTGCAGCCGGTACCCCGTCGCGCGCGCATCCCAGAACTCGCCGCCGATGAACGCCTGGTCCGTCTCGTTGAAACGCAATTGGGGGAATTGCGGTGCGTAGGTGTAGCGTTGCGCAGTCCGCTTGCCGGCCCGAAAGTGGAATGTTCCGGGATAAGCGACCATCGTCAGATTGACGGACGGAATCGGACCGCTGAAGCCGGCGTACGGCATGTGGCAGGACGCGCAGGCCACGTTTCTCAGGGGCGACATGCTCTGGTCGTAGTTCAAGAGCCCACCGAGAATCCGCAGCGCCTCATAGCCAGAACCGGCAATGGTGGGAGGGTTACCGACACCCTGGGTGTTACTGAAAGTCAGCGGCGGTAAGGCCTGCGCTTGCGCCAGATATCGACCGAAGACGGTTCGCATTTCGGCTTGAACCCGTGCGATCTCCGCGTCCAAGTCGGACGGCAGAATGCCAGGCGGATAGGGGTTGTAGTTTGGTGGACCACCAGCTTGTCCGGATTGCGGTGCGGCCGGCCGCACGGCATAGCCGATCGTAGCGACCAGCGCCGCGCAGCAAGTTACTGCCAACGTCGCCAGCGGACGCCGCACGATTTGCGCGTGCCGGCTCGAAGGCTCGGTCCGCCTGAGTAGTTGTCGGAATTCACACACCATCAACAACCCCATCTCTCGATGGGCTGAAGTCGGTCACGCCACAGTCTTGCAACAGCGCCGCCTAAACGCGCCGAAAGAAGGAAAAGTTCCCTCGATTTCGCGGAGGCCGAGTCTCCGTTATTGATCTGGTGTAGGGCGTGCTGACGCGCTCAAATGACCCGGTATCCGCCATCCGCCATCACGATCGCCCCGGTGACATAGGCCGACAAATCGGACGCCAGGAAAATCGCTGGTCCGACGATATCCTCCGGCTTGCCGGCGCGACCGAGCGGCGTGTGGTCGAGAAAAATCTTCACCAGCTCCGGATTGTTGGCACGCACCTGGGCGTTGAGCGGCGTCTCGATCAGTCCGGGGCCGATGGCATTGACGCGCACGCCGTCGCTGCCGAGTTCCGCCGCCAAGGCGCGGGTAAAACCGAGCACGCCGTGTTTCGACGTGGTGTAAGCGGGCGAATTGGGCGTGCGCACATGCATGAAGGATTGGATCGAGGCGATGTTGATGATGCGCCCTTTGCTGGCGCGCAAC
>JASHWN010000385.1 GCA_030044035.1 Xanthobacteraceae bacterium | reverse complement strand
GCGTAGGAGACGACCGGCGGGCAGCCGACCACCACCGCGCAGGGCAACGGCACGCCGCGCGCCTTGCATTTGAGCCAGTGCCGGTAAATGCCGGCGTTCAGCTCGACCGACGGATTCATGCCGAGCCGGCGCGGCGCCTTGAGCTGGCCGCGATAATTGCCGACGTTCTGGCGGCCGCTGTCCGGGTCCCTGGTGATGTAATGGCCGGCGGAGAGATACGGCGCGTTGTCGAAGCCGGGCGTCGAGATCGGCACCGGCAGGCCGTCGAGGCCGTTGCCGGGTTTGTCGAGCGCATCGCCGAGGATGCAAATGTCCTGGCACGGCGCGTGTGTCACCAGGCGCGGCTCGAGCGGTGCGGCCAGCGCCTGCACCCAGGCGGCGCCGATCTCCTCGAGCGGCCGGCCGAAACCGATGCGATAGACATCGCGGTTGGCGGCAAGCCCCGCGACCAGCACCGCGATATCGCCATAGCGCGCGCCATGGCCGTCGGTCGGCTGCGTGAACAAAAACGCCTTGCGCTCGCTCTCGGCGATGCCGCCGCGATATTGCCAGCGCACCAGCGGATGCATTTCGGTGTCTTTGTTGATCGGCTCGTCGACGACGACGAGCAGCCCGGCGCGGGCCAGCGCCAATACATGCTGATGCAGATCGGGATAGAAGCGCGGCGCGCCATCTTCGTCACGGTAGCGAGCAAGCGCGGCGGGCAAGTCCGAAGGCGCGTCCATTGCGGCTCTTTCAGCCCGCCTGCATCAGCCAGGATTCTAACCAGCTGGCGATGGCGAACGCGTCGGCGTCGCGGTCGAAATTGTCGATCACCTGCAGGCCGAGCGGCATGCCGTCGTCCTCGAATAGCGGCAGCGACAGCGAAGGCACGCCAAGCAGCGACGACGGTACGGCGAATTCCGGATTGCCGGTCGAGCCCAAGCCTTCGGGCGCGGCGCCGGGCGCGGCGAGCGTGATGGCGGCATCGCAGCGCGCCGCGAGCGCGGCGTGCACGGCGCGGATACGCGCGCGCTCTTTCAGATCGGCGCGATACTCGGCAAGCGTCAAGCCGTCGTATTTGCTCGTGCGCTCGCGCGTGATCGGGCCGAGCTTGCTCGCATCGCGGTCGACCATGACGCGGAAGAACCAGCGCCCTTCCCACCCGTTGCAGCGATGCGACAGCTCGGCGGCATTGGCCAGCTCGCGCTCCAGCGCCGCAACCTCTTTGTCGTCGTAGCGGGTGCGGATGGCGATGCCGGCGGATTTGAGCCGCGCCACGTAATCGTTGAGCTGCGCCTTGGCGTTGGGCGTTGCCGCGTCCCAGCCTGCGGTTTCCAACACCGCCAGCGCCTGCGGCTTGCGCGGCGTCGGGGCGCGCGGCGGTCCCTGCAAGCCGGGCGTGCCGGCGTCGCCGCCGACCCGATCGACGATCTCGTAAGCGACCTGCCACACGTCGTCGAGCGAAGCGCCCAAAATGCCGGTGCAGCTCTGGCTCTGATAATCGTGGCTGCCATCGCGGTTGATCGCGTTGACGCTCGGCTTGAAGCCGACGCAGCCGCAAAAGCTCGCCGGCCTTATGGTCGAGCCGATCACCTGGGTGCCGAGCGCCGCGGAGACGATGCCGACGGCCACCGACGCCGCCGAGCCGCTCGACGATCCGCCTTGGGTATGAGACAGATTCCACGGATTGCACGTGCCGCGCGGCTCGGACGCCGCGAACTCGGTGGTCACCGTCTTGCCGACGATCACCGCGCCGGCGTCGCGCAGCGCGCGCACGCTGGCGGCGTCCTTCTCCGAGCGCCAGCCGGCGAACAGCGGCGAGCCCATCTCGGTCGGCATGTCGACGGTCTCGATGATGTCCTTGATGCCGACCGGCATGCCGTCGATCGCCGACAGCGGTTTTTGCGCGCGCCAGCGCTCCGTCGATCGATCCGCCGCCGCGCGTGCCGCAGGCAGATTGGTATACACGAACGCGCCGATCTTCGGCTCCCAGTGCTCGAACAGCTTTACCGAATCTTCAAGGAACTGCCGCGGCGTCAGCGCGCCGGAGGCAAAATCTTTCGCTGCGGCCAGATACGACCGCATCGCCGGCTTTTCCAGGTCTGCTGCGAGCATGGTTCTGCGTTCCGTAGATTCCAGGGGCAATGGGCGTGCGTCCGATCGCTTTGAGTTTATCGACTCGAACACTCAGAGACGACGGATGCAAGGGGGGCCATCCGGCGCGGGCAATCTCGTTCTCGCGAGGCTATCCTCATCCTCGTCACCGCCGGGCTTGACCCGGCGGTCCATGCTGACGGGCCACAAGCAAAGCACGGCCGCCAATCTCAGAAGCGGCACCTCTGCATGGATTGCCGGGTCAAGCCCGGCAATGACGACGCAGAGGATCGTTCTCGCGGCGCGTTTTTCTTGCGCCCGAGCTTTGCCAAGCCACTGCACGAAAGCTGCCTCCAAATAAAATAAGGGGAGGCGGAGCGCCGAGAGGCGCGTAGTCAACCTCCGCACCGGCGCTTCGGATGAGCGCATCCGAACCCGCTGACCGGTACGGCGCGCGCCACGGATGATTCGCGTTACCGCGGTCATCCGCTGTGCGGGGCGCGCTCGCCTTTCGGCGCTCCGTCGCGGCTCTGCCGAGGTTTTTGAGGCCTCAGCTCAGCTTCGGGCTGCGCTTTCTGAGACAGAGCGCGGACTGTCCGCGCTCCTGCAGCGAGCTCCTCGCGCCCCGGTCGTAATGCCGGAGGGGCAGGGTCCGAAGCCGCCCGAGTGCGGGTTACGAGCCCGCACGCAGGCACCGCGTCCCGCTCCATCAATCGGTACGTCACCGGTTGACGCCCCTGATGAGCGAAACGGCGCCGGCTTTTAGTTGCCGGCGCGCCTTTGTCAAGCACGAGCGATTGAGCCTTGATTCTGCGGGGCTTTTTGCCTCGGCGATTGGGACGTCACAACCGTTTTCGCGCACTTTTTTGACGATTCAAACGAATCTTTGAGTAGAAACAATCGCTTGGCTACGTTTTGAATCCGCTCTGGAGGCGCGAAATTGCGCAGCAAGTAGCCGGAATTGGGCGAAGCGAGCGGATCAGACTGCGAGTCAGCCTCCCGGATATAGCTTCGCTGATCGGGCTACGCGCTGCATCAATCACATGCGTCGACGGATTGATCATCGCGTTTCGATCATCCGGGCTTGATACCGGCGAACCTGATCACCTTGGCCCACTTCTCGACTTCTGCAGCAATGAATTTCCCGAATTCGGCGGGCGTCATTGGCTTCGACTCAACACCTAAATCGAGTAAGCGCGCCTTTACATTGGGATCAGCAATGAGCGCGGCCAGCTCGGTGTTGAGCCTCTCGTTAAT
>JASHWN010000384.1 GCA_030044035.1 Xanthobacteraceae bacterium | reverse complement strand
GCGTCGCCACCATGACGTTCCTGCGCACGGCGCTCAACGCGCAGCGCAAGAAGCGCGGCGACGCCGAACTGTCGACGCCGGAATTCATGAAAAAGGTACGCGAAGTCGCCGGCAAACTCGGCATCGATCAGGACATGCTGCGCCGCGCCGTCAACGTCGGCTTTTCCGGCGGCGAGAAGAGGCGCAACGAGATTTTGCAGATGGCGCTGCTCGAGCCGGTGCTCGCGGTGCTCGACGAGACCGATTCCGGCCTCGACATCGATGCGCTCAAGATCGTCGCCGACGGCGTCAACCGGCTGCGCGCGCCGGGGCGCGCGTTCGTCGTCATCACCCATTACCAGCGGCTCCTCAACTACATCGTGCCCGACGTGGTGCACGTGCTGTCGCGCGGGCGCATCGTGAAGACCGGCGGCAAGGAGCTGGCGCTCGAGCTCGAGGCGCACGGCTATGCGGAGTTCCAGGAAGAGGTGCCCGCCTGACAGGCGGCGCCGGTAAGGCGCGGCGAATGAATGCGGCGAATGAATGCAATGGCTGACGTGACGGTGATCAAGACCGCGGCCGAGACCGCCCTGGCGCAAGCCTATGAAGCGGCGCGCGACCAATTGCCCGGCGACGACGCCGTGGCGTCGCAGCGCGAGGCGGCGTTCGCCCTGTTCGCCAAGGAAGGGCTGCCGCATCGCCGCATCGAGGAATGGAAATACACCGACCTGCGCGCGCTGATGCGCGAGGCGAAGCCGCTGGCAAGCCCGCCGGATGCGGCCGCCAAAGCACAGGCCAAGAAAGCCGCCGCCTTCCTCGGCGACGTCGAGACGCGCCGGCTGGTGTTCGTCGACGGCGCCTTCGTGCCGGAATTGTCGGACCTTTCCGCGCTCGAGCCCGGCCTCACGGTCGGTTCGCTCGCCGATGCGCTCGCCGAAGGCGACCCTGCCGTGCTCGCCCATGTCGGCAAGCTCGCGCCGAAGGGCGATCTCGCCGTTGCGCTCAACACCGCGTTCATGGGCGACGGCGCGGTCATCCGCATCGCCGCCGGCGCGACGATCGAACGGCCGCTGCATCTGTGCTTCGTCGCCTCGCAAAAGCCGGCGGCGACCTTCGTGCGCTCGCTGGTCGTTGCTGCGCCGGGAGCGCGCGCCATGCTGATCGAAAGCCATGAAGGTCCGTCCGGCAGCGATTATCAGGTCAACGCGGCGCTCGAACTCGTGGTCGGCGACGGCGCCCATGTCGATCACGTCAAGGTCATTGCCGAGGGCGCCGCGGCGCTGCACGTCTCGACCTTGGCGGCCGCGGTCGGCGCCAAGGCGCGCTTCAACGCCTTTACCTTCACCATGGGCGGCGCCGTGGTGCGCAACCAGATTTTCCTCAACTTCGATGGCGAGGATACCGTTGCCGGCATCCGCGGCGCCACGCTGCTGCGCGGCCGCCAGCACGCCGACACCACGCTGTTTGCCAATCACATCGCCCACGGCTGCCAGAGCCGCGAAGTGTTCAAGACCGTGCTCGACGATGAGGCCCACGGCGTGTTCCAGGGCCGCATCATCGTGCGCCGCGGCGCGCAGAAGACCGACGCCAAGATGATGACGCAGGCGCTGCTCTTATCCGACCGCGCCGAGGCCGATAACAAGCCGGAGCTTGAGATTTTCGCCGACGACGTGCAGTGCGGCCACGGCGCGACGTCCGGCGCGCTCGACAAGGAGCTGAAATTCTATCTGATGGCGCGCGGCATTCCGGCGGCAGAGGCCGAGGCGCTGTTGATCGAGGCGTTCTTGAATGAGGCCATCGCGGGTATCGAGCACGCCGGCCTGCGCGAGGCGCTGATGGATTGCGTGGTCGGCTGGCTCAAGGCGCGAGGCGCACGATGAGCACCGAAGCGCTCACGCAGCAGCGTCCGGCGGCCGAGGCGGCCTACGATGTCGCGCGCATCCGCGCCGACTTTCCGATCCTGGCGACGCAGGTCTACGGCAAGCCGCTGGTTTATCTCGACAACGCCGCGTCGGCGCAAAAGCCGCGCGCGGTGCTCGACCGGCTGCACAAGGCCTACACGACGCAGTACGCCAACGTGCATCGCGGCCTGCACTACCTCGCCAATGAAGCGACCGAGGCCTACGAGCTGGCGCGCGAGAAGACGGCCGCGTTCGTCAACGCCAGGCGCAAGGAAGAGATCGTCTTCACCCGCAACGCCACCGAGGCGATCAACCTCGTCGCCTATACGTTCGGCCGCGAACGCATCCGCGAAGGCGACGAGATCGTGCTCTCGATCATGGAGCACCATTCCAACATCGTGCCGTGGCATTTTTTGCGCGAGCGCCAGGGCGCCGTGATCAAATGGGCGCCGGTCGACGACGAGGGCAATTTCCTCATCGACGAGTTCGAGAAGCTGCTGACCCCGCGCACCAAAATGGTGGCCATCACCCACATGTCGAACATGCTCGGGACGCTGGTGCCGGTGAAAGAGGTGACGCGGATTGCGCATGCGCATGGCATTCCGGTGCTGATCGACGGCGCGCAGGGCGCCGTGCACTGCGACGTCGACGTGCGCGACATCGATTGCGACTTCTATGTCTTTACCGGCCACAAGCTCTACGGCCCGACCGGCATCGGAGTGCTCTACGGCAAATATGCGCACTTGGCGGCGATGCCGCCGTTCAACGGCGGCGGCGAGATGATCCGCGAAGTG
>JASHWN010000383.1 GCA_030044035.1 Xanthobacteraceae bacterium | reverse complement strand
TGGTCTCGTCGAGCAGCCAATAGACCAGCTGGCGGACGTTCTGTACCCGGCAGCAGCCGGACGAATCGTAGCGGAAATCTTCGCCGAACAGGTCCTTCTCCGGCGTGTCGTGCATGTAGACGCCGTACGGGCTCGGAAAGCTGATGCGGATCGAGCCGAGCGAGTTGAACGAGCCGGGGTCCTGCTTGAACATGTAGTCGACGGCGTCGTCCGAGTACCAGTTGATCTGCGACGGCTGCAGCTCGTCGTGCTTCTTGTCGAAGATGCGGATGTGATACCGGGTCAGATAATCCGGCTCCTTCTGCATCAGCGGGATCAAATCCTTGCGCACGATGGAGACCGGCACGGTCCAGTACGGATTGAAATTGACCTCGACGATCTTCGAGTTGATGTCGGGCGACGCCCGGTCCGGCTTGCCGACCACCGCGGTGTGGCGCGACACCGCGACGTCGTGCTCGATTGCCTCGATGCGCGCCGCCGGGATGTTGCAGACCACGTAGCGCGGCCCAAGATTGCCGGTCAGCGTCTTGAGCCGGCCGATATTGATCTTGAGCTGGTCGCGCCGCTTATCGGCCGGCACGTTCATGGCGAGCAGCGTCGCCTGGCGCACCACGCCGTCGGCGTCGAGCCCATGCCGGGTCTGAAACCGGCGCACCGCCGCCTCGACGTAGGAATCGTAAGTGTCGTTGCCGACCGCGTTCGGATCGAGATCGCCGGACACCGACAGCCGGTTGCGCAGGTCGACGACGCCCGGGTGGCGCATGCCGAGATGCAATTCGTCGACCGGCGGCACGTCCGGCCAGCCGCCGCGCGCCACGATGCCGTCATAGGCGGCGACGGCCGCCTCGGTCATGTCCGCGGTGTGCGGCGAGAGCATCGGCGCCGAGTGCTGCGGCATGCGGATGGTGCGCGAGCGCTGGTCGAAGGATTGGCCGAAATCGCCGTGGCCCTGGTCGCCGAACAGCGCATCGAGCTCCGGATCGGCCGCGGCTTTTTTTCGCGTTACGGCACTGGCGGTGGTAAGCGCCGCCGCACCGGCCAGCCGCCGCAGAAACCGCCGCCGGCTCGCTGCGGCGCCAAAAAACTCACGCTTGCTATCCCTCATGGAGCGCGAAACCCGCTGCAATAGCACCGCCCCCCGACCAATGCGCCGAAGCCGCCCCTTAAGCCAAGGAAGTCGCACAACACCTAGCACACCCTCCCCGCGAACCAAAGGCAGCGCCATGCATTGAGGCTCCGGCGGTTTTGTGGCCGTCAAACCGCCCCTATCGTCGGGCACCAACGCGAGCGCGCGCCCGAACTTTCGCGCCAGGTGCGATCATGGCTCTGATCCGGCTGATTGCAGCGCCGATCCGGCGGCTGGCGAGCTCGCGGCTGGTCCAGTTCGGCGTCGTCGTCGCCATCATCCTCATCTTGGAGAATTTTTCCGACAACCGCGCGTTCTTGAGCCAGCTCGCCGACATGCTCGACAAGGCCGTCGACGGCACCGTGCAGTTCGTCTCCGATCATCTGTTGCGGCTGCGCACGTTCAGCAAATCGCTGCTGACCGACAGCGTGATGATCGTCTACGTCTACATCATCTGTTTGGTGATCTTCACCGTTCTGCGCTTTGTCGTCCGGCTGCTGATCGACGTCGCCGGCTGGACCAATTTTCTGTGGCTGCGCAACACCATCGCCCGCGAGCGCGGCATTGCGGCGTACCGCGCCTGGCTGCCGCTCGAACGCATCCGGCCGCGCGACTGCCCGCAGGACGTCTGGGAAGAGCAGTACGCCTGGCCCAAGGACGACAAGCCGCCCTACCCGCCGCTGCACTGGCGCATGCTGCGCGAGGTCGTAGCCTACGTGATCCTGATCGCGCTGGTGGCGGTGCTGCTCCAGCTGTTCACGCCGTTCCCGGTGCTGACATGGATCGGCGGGCGGATTTGATCGGCGCGATGCGCGCCGCTTCTGCATCACGCCGGGGGAGACTAACCTGAGATGCGGTCTTCAAACCGTTGATCTCTCCAACCCCTTCGCACTGTGATTGCGATTAGTTCAAGCATAAGAGAAAGTATCATCATCACGCCGTTAGGAATATTTAGAAGACCGAATTTTCCTCTCACATATAGGCCAGCGAGGTCGCGTTTCGCGAAGAGATGCCCGTCGGCGATAGCAACAGCCAGGAATCTTCGACCCTGCTCCAAATTCGTAGCTGCGCCAAGACCTTCGATGTACATCTTGCCGAGTCGATAGACAGCCGGCGAATAGCCTTTGTCGGCACCACGGGAAAATGCTCTAAGCGCCGACGCATAGTCCCCTAGGGTAAAGTATATTCTGCCCAATCGGTGCGGCGCGGGTATCCACTCCCTTGCTTCTGCTCGTTCATACCATTTCTTCGCTTCCAGGAGATTCTTTGAACCATAGCGGCCGCTTGCATACGCATCTCCTAAATACAACACGCTTGCTAGCGAGCCCCTTTCGGCCAGCTTTTCCAACATTTGTCGCGCCTGATTAAAATGCGACCCTAACAAGGCGTACGCATTACGAAGTTCCATCATGTCAGGTTCTTCGGTCCAATCGATGTCGTAGGACATTTGCCTGCCTTGCTTACCTTTCATTTATTGGATTTCAGCTTTCGCGGGAATGAGTGGATCGACTTCAGCACCGCGCAAACAAAAGAGCCCCGGCATTGCTGCCGGGGCAAGGTACGCCAGTACCTCGAGAATGGCTGGCGACGACGACCGCCCTTACAGCCGGTAGAGGATCTGATCGGTCCAGAAGCGCTCGAGCCGGTGCAGCGCCTTGTTGAGCACGGAGAACTCGTCGGCGCTGATGCCGCCGACCTGCTCCACGGTGCGCACGTGCTTGTGGTAGAGCGCATCGACCACGTCGCTCACGTCGCGGCCCTTGTCGGTGAGCTTGATGCGCACCGAGCGCCGGTCGACGCGCGAGCGCTGATGATCGAGGAAGCCCATCTCGACCAGCTTCTTCAGATTGTAGGAGACGTTGGAGCCGAGATAGTAGCCGCGGGTGCGCAGCTCGCCGGCGGTCAGCTCCTTGTCGCCGATATTGTACAGCAGCAGCGCCTGCACCGAATTGATGTCGGCGCGGCCGCGGCGGTCGAATTCGTCCTTGATGACGTCGAGCAGCCGCCGATGCAGACGCTCGACCAAGGTCAGCGCCTCCAGATAGTGCGGCCGGATATGGTCGAAGCGCGCCTCACGATCGGCGGGCTCGACCGTCTTGACGACGGCTTTCATGAGTAGACGCCTTTCCCAATTTCGACTTTATTGTCGACGGCGGGCCCTGTTTTCCCGCCACTTTGATCTGGACTTTAACGGGCCCGCGCTAAGATCAGTTTAAATAACAGGCTAAAAAGTCGGTTTATTCGCCGCGCTGATGGCGACGAATACGCATCAATTTGCGGCCAATGTCTTGACCTTTCGTTCACGGCGCCGAGCCGGCCCAGGCGGCGGCGATCGAGGCGAGCGTGAAAATCAAGGCCATCGCCGCCCAGGTCGCGGCGGCCGTGGCGTTGTAGCCTGATTGCACGAGCCGGCGGAGGCCAAACGCGTTCGCCGATTCGAAGCGATGTCGCGGCGCGAATTTGCGCTCCGGCACTCGATCATGCCCGCGCGACGGTTCGGTCCCGGCCGCTTTGGCCTTGTGGCGGTAGAACGCCGCGGTCAAGGCGAAGATCGCCGCCAGCACCGCAAGCGCAAACGCTAAATTTTGCATGACCAATAACCGAACGACGCGCAGCCGCTACCCGGCGCTGCGGACGCGATCGGGCTCGCCTTGTCAGCGGTCTAACGGAAGCTGCGGCTGGAATTGCGTATTGCGCTCGCAAAAGCCGCCCATGCCGCGGATGGTCGCCTGGCACTGCCCAAAGCTGACGAAGCCGCAATTCCAGCCGTCGTCGCCGGTGTCATAGTGCGCGCACCAGGGGTAATTCTGTGCCTGCGCCCCGGTCGGTGCGGCGGCGAGGACAAATACGGCAAGCGCAAGGGCTGTCGATCTCATCGCTGTCTCCTTTGCTCTTAACGATAAGTGCTAACGCGCGGTGGTCTCCGGCTGCGGCGCCACTCCGAGCATGGCATTGAGCTGCGCATTCTGCTCGTCGTTCAAAGCATTGACGAACCCGGCGAGCGGCGGCGCGATGGCGTCGATGCACTGATGCAGCGCGTCGACGCGGCCGAGTTCGCCGTCGAGGCGCCGCACCGGAGTGAGTGCGTTGTCGTCATGACAGGACGCCGCCAAGGATGCGGCGCCGCGGTAGACGGCAGCCATCAGGGTGTAAAGCGCCGCATGTTGCTCGTCGGAGAGCGACAGTTCCGCTTCGATCCGATTGAGCGGCCAGCTTTTGAGCACCGCCGGCCATTGCCCGCAGTCGGGCGCACCCGGCTGCGCCTGGTCGTCCGCGCCGGGGCCGACAGCGGTTGCGGCGGATTGCGATTGCGACGATGGTTTGGACATCGACAACGCGACGATGCGCGCCTTCTGCTCGTCATCGAGGACCGCATAGGCGGACACGAATGCCGGGCGGAGCGCCAGCAGCGCGGCTTTGATGGCGTCGAGCGATGCCCGCATGGTGTCGAGCAGGTCGGTCAATTTGGCCGGCACGTCCTTGGGACAGTCCGCCGTCAACTTGTTGCCGGCGTCGATCGCCGTGGAGCGAATTTGTTCCAGCGCGGCGCGCTGCGTGTCGCTCGGCTGGACGGTTTCGAGAACCGTCTCGATCGGGATTTTCTTCAGTTCTGCCGCCCGCTCGTCGCAGGCGCGGATCGTCTGTTCGGTAGGAACGGCAAAGCCGTCGGCTTCCGACCACATTGGCGGGCCGCGCCCCGCGCCACGAAAATCGCGCCCGCCGGAATAATAATCCTGCCAAGCATGATGGTGATGCCAGCCGTGCCGCGCCTGCGCGGCCGAGGCCACACCCGGCACGACGACGAACGCAGCCAGGAGGGATAAAAGGCGCAATCCGGCAGCCGGCATCGGACCCTCTTCGCCATTGCAATTCGGGGCGAAACCGTCGGTTCCCTGGAAGGCGCTTTTTAGCCACGCCCAAGCACAAGAGGCCGCCAACTGAGGCGGCCTAGGCTGGACACGATCGGTTTGAAATAGCGGACAGGCTTTATGCTTCTGGAGCCGCAACCTGCCGACGCTCGTGCTCATCAGCCACGGCGCCGTTGAGCGGGCTATTTCGCTCGGCGCCGCCTCCCGCGCCGTCGCTCTTTCCGGATAGTCCTGTTAATCCGGTAGAGGTCGATGCGTGAACGCTGCTTTGGACGCGATCCAGCGTGACCCGCAAGGAGGCTAGCACGAGATCAACTTGGGCACGGACGAGCTTATAAATTTCCACGAGTTCGTCCTTGCCTTTGGCGTCTGCGCACAGGGCCTCAATCCGCTTTCGCAGTTCGTGCAGCGACTCGATAATTTCGGCCGAGTCGTCCCACACTTCACCGACGCCCTTCAGAAGTTCGATTTCGTCCATGATATTCGTCCCTCGGCGCCCTCAAGCGATCAAGTATTAAGAGAACATCGGCGCAAGATTGTGACGCTTGCCGCCTGCCCAGCCCAGTTCCAGAGCGATTGACGCTGCCGCCGCGCCATCCGGCGGCGAATACGCTGCCCCGGCCTGAGCAACGAGGCCCGCTTTCGAAGCAGTTCGGACGCCAACTGAGGCGGCCTATCGTACTAGCGCTCGGCGGTGGACCGCTGTTGGTCCGCTCTTTGATTACGCATTGCGGCGTCGAAATAATCAGCTGCCGTTTGTTGGCGTTCTGGAATCATTTGCAGCCAAGTATCGGCCAACAGCAGCCACTGTCGTTTATCCGCGGCATGCTGGGTCTGAGCGGCCCTGGCCATGCAGTGCCGCGCATGGGCATGGTACGTGTCCGCCTTACTCATCGGTGTAACCCCCCTAACGCAAAAGCCGAAGCGCCGAAAAAGGAGCCTGGGCCAGCACAAGAAGGGCTGGCTGGGAAACTCCATACACATTCCCAGCGCGGGCGAATCGCAACCTATTTTAATGACAATATGATGATGGAAACGTGCCGGGTCCGCGGCGGCAGCTGCCGGTTCTCCCCCTCCGCGAAAATACTTAGCTGCTCAGTAGGAGACCGGCCATCGGACCGACCGGCGCAAGCGGTAAGGGTATCGGCTCGCGAACCGACAGAATACATCGATTCAGAATGCGGCCGGAACGCCGTTGAGAATGCACTTGGGAACCATCAGGCCGCTATTGCGTAAGCCCTTGGAAGCCCTTAACTACGCGCCCGGACGGGGGAGTGTCCCGAGCGGCAAAGGGGGCGGACTGTAAATCCGCTGGCTGACGCCTTCGTAGGTTCGAGTCCTACCTCCCCCACCAGATTGATATCCAACCCTGCGCCATGTGGTCGAGGTACGCGACCCGATGGGCCAACTCGACGGGATGGTGATACGGCGACAGGTGCCCCAGCGGCCCGAGGCGGACGCGCCCCCCTCGCCGGCCGGGTGCAATTTCATTTCAGTCCGACGCCTCTAGCTGTCGAGTACATCAGAAACGGCCGACTACGCGGGCTTGGAGTGACCAGCACAACGCGCTCGGCTGCGCTGCCGGATATCCCGGCCATTGCGGAATTCGTGCCGGGCTACGAAGTAAATGGATGGTTAGGCATTGGTGCGCCCAAAGGCACATCGAGTGAAATTATCGAGGGCTGAACACCGGGGGTCAACGCGGTCATTGCTGACCCCAAAGTAAAGGCGCGCCTGCCCGACTTGGGTGTTGAGTCGAAGCCGATGTCCACTTTTCCGCTTCTCAAGGGAACTTAATCGCAATCGAAGAGATGCACTATCGAGTAGCCTAGCTTCCATTGCGCGTTAAACTTTGTCTTACTGAACGAGGCGCTTTCACGAATTAACGGTCCGAGCCGGTCAGATGCCAAATGCCCGGCGTAGCAAGTCTGACATGGAAGTCTTACTGTCGTTCAATAAGGAGGATTGCCATTTGGCAGAAGCGCTCCGGGCGACCTTATTCCTGCTGGAGCCCGATCTCGATGTGATGGAGATAATTCTTTCTCCGGCTTGCTATGGTGCCGTCCAGTTCGAGGAAATCATCGCCAATGGCGTCCGTGAGGCGGATCAGTTTCTCCTTCTTGTCGGGCCGCGGGGTCTCAGCAAACCACAGGAAATAGAATGTAAATTCGCGCTTACGCGAAGGTGGCAAGACAGCAGCTTTGCGCTAATTCCTGTGCTCGCGGCGAACGCGGAACCCCCTTCGACAGCAATCATGCGCGATCTGAGTTGGATCGAGTTGCCCGTCGTGACCGATCGTAGAGCCGGGCAATGGATTATCCAGGCGCTCCGCAATTCAGCGCTGCTGGGGGTGCCGGTACTAAATGCGATCACGACTGAAAAATCGTGAAGTGCTTAAGACCACTCCAGCCAATATCAAAAGCACCAGCACGTGCATTACGGGTATCAATTTACTAAGCTAATTTGATAATGCATCGGGCTTGCCGTTGCCGCGTAGCCGATAATAGCGCTTTTGGTCTGCCAAGGCGGAACGTTCATCAAGATGCAATTTGCGCTGCCGAGATAGCAAACGTTGATTTTGATGTCTCGACCACAGCTGCTCTTTGCGCTTATCCAATTCTGATGTAGATTTTTGTTGGCGATGTCCGGCCGCACGTAAGCCCTAACGGCCAGGCAGGATTTATCCGCCGATGGCTTCTCACCTGCGAAGATGGCGCTACTGCGAGTAATGCTGAGCGTGACACTACTCTGAGTACCGCCGAGCGTGAATTGATCGGAAAAATTCAACAACCTGCTCGTAGCTGGCAATGTCGACCCAATCGCCGGTCCTGAAACGGGTCCCAACAGCAGACCGGCCGCGCCCCCTTGCACGGATCTCGCCGGACCGCTTGGCCGAGCCAAAAAGTCGCCTGATCGTTGTAAGGACTCCTGGGCCTGGGCTGCCCACGTCGCGAGGCAGCAAAAGATCGAAAC
>JASHWN010000382.1 GCA_030044035.1 Xanthobacteraceae bacterium | reverse complement strand
TGAGGGCTACGCCCGCTTCTTGCGCTTCTGCTGCATATAGGAGCGCAGCACCGCGTTCATCCGCCGCTGATAGCCGGCGCCTTGCTTCTTGAAATAGTCGAGCACGTCCTCGTCGAGGCGGATCGAGATCGCGTGCTTCTTCGGCGGGATGACCAGGACGGCCTTTGACCAGTCGATGTCCTTGAAGTCCGCCCAATCGGGATCGTTGGCGATAGAGGCTTCGATCTCCTCGTCCGTGAGTGCATCAAGACGCGCCCAATCAGTCTTTCCTTTTCGGCGCGGGGCGTCCCGAGAGACGATTGTGATATTCTTTTCTTTCATTTCTACTCGCTCGTCGCGCTGATATGATCCAACAGAGATCGCCTCGAAACGTGCAAACGACAGCGACTTCTCGACCGTCGAGTAATCCGAACACTATGAAGCGCGTTTCGCCCTCTCGGTCGGACCGATAGGCGATTGTTGGACCGTCGAAAACGGCGCGGATTTCGTCGAAATCGATTCCTCGTTCGTTCAGCGTCCAATCGCGTTTGTTATGATCCCACCCAAAGGCGCGGGCCTTCGCGAACAGCCCCTCAAATTCTTCCGACATACCGTTTGCTCCACCTCGGAGGCGATGATTTCAACCATCCCACCTATCTCCGAGTGGTGCACGGCGGGCCGCAGGCCCACGTCTCTGAAGAATGTATATACATATGTATTGAACGGGCGTCAATAGCTTGTGGATAACCGGGACAATCGGCGCCCGTGCCACGCCCGCAGGTCGCCGCCCTGCTTTGCCGCGGCCGCTGCGGTAAAATTACCGAATCACCATGCGATTCTCCGACGACTTCCTCGACGAGCTCAAGGCGCGGCTTCCGGTTTCGGACGTCGTCGGTCGTCGCGTGAGGCTGAAGAAAGCCGGGCGCGAGTGGCGAGGCCTGTCGCCGTTCAACAAGGAGAAGACGCCGTCGTTCTTCGTCAATGACCACAAGCAGGCGTGGTTCGACTTCTCCTCCGGCAAGAACGGCAGCATTTTCGATTTCGTCATGCTCACGGAGGGCGTGACGTTTCCGGAAGCGGTCGAGCGGCTGGCGCAGATGGCCGGGCTGCCGCTGCCGGTCGCAAGCCGCGAGGCGCAGGCGCGCGAGGAGCGCCGCAAGACCCTGCACGAGGTGGTCGAGCTCGCCGCCAAATTCTTCGAGGCGACGCTTGCCGCGCGGGCCGGCGCGCGCGGCCGCGGCTATCTGGCCGACCGCGGCATCGCGCCGGCGACGCAGCTCAAATTCCGGCTCGGCTACGCGCCGGCCGAGCAATATGCGCTCAAAGAGCATCTCGGCGCGGCGAAAATTCCGGTCGAGGACATGATCGAAGCCGGCCTGCTCGTTGCAGGCGCCGACATCGCGGTGCCGTACGACCGCTTCCGCGACCGCATCATGTTTCCGATCCTCGATCTGCGCGGCCGCGTCATCGCCTTCGGTGGCCGGGCGCTGGAGAAGGAAGTCTCGGCCAAATATCTCAACTCGCCGGAGACGCCGCTCTTCCACAAGGGCGGCACGCTCTACAACATCGCCGCCGCGCGCGCCGCCGCCCATGACGGCGCGCCGGTGATCGCGGTCGAAGGCTATGTCGATGTCATCGCCATGGTCACCGCCGGCTTCGAGGCGACGGTAGCGCCGCTCGGCACTGCGCTCACCGCCGACCAGCTGGCGCTGATGTGGCGGCTTGCCGACGAGCCGATCCTCTGTTTCGACGGCGACGATGCCGGCCGCCGCGCCGCCTATCGCGCCGCCGATCTGGCGCTGCCGCTGCTCAAGCCGGGCAAGAGTTTGCGCTTTGCGGCGCTGCCCGACGGCCAGGATCCCGATGACCTCGCCCGCTCCGGCGGCCGCGACGCCATCGCCGACGTGTTGGGCGGCGCGCGGCCGCTCGCTCAGATTCTATGGAGCCGCGAGAGCGAGGCCGGCCCATTCGACACGCCGGAGCGGCGGGCGGCGTTCGAGGCGCGGCTCGGCGCGGTCACTGCCACGATCGGCGACGAGACGGTGCGGCGCTATTACCGCCAGGATTTTGGCGGGCGGCTGCACGCCATGTTCGCACCGCCGGAGATTTCGCCGCGTCGGCGCGGTTTCGAGCCGCGGCCGCGCCGCGGCTTTGGACCTGCCCGGCAGCCGACGCCATCTGCGCGCTTCGGCCGCGAGCCCTACGTGGCGGCGAGTCCGCAGCTTGCCGCAAGCCCGTTGCATCGCGGCCACCGCGCCGCGATGCCGCGCCGTGAAGCGCTGATCCTGCAAGCCGCGCTCAATCATCCCTGGCTCCTGCACGACCACTTGGAGGAACTCGCCGCCGCCGAGTTCCGCCACGCCGACAGCCAGAAACTCAAAGGCGCGCTGATCGATGTGTTCGCCCACCTCGTCGAAGAATTCCGCCACGATCGCGAGCAGGACCGCGACGCCGAGCGCACCGAGCTGCACGCGGAACTAAGCCGCCGCGGTTTTGCCAATGTATTAGGCCGTATCGAGCGCGCCATCACGACGCCGTCGGTCTGGGGGGCGCGGCCGGGCGCCGCTGCTGACGATGTTTTGCTCACCTGGAGGCAGCTCGTTGCCTTGCATACCCAGTGGCATTCCCTAACTAGGGAACTTAAGGACGCGGAAGCAGCCCTCGGCCAGGACAACACCGAAGCCAACTACGCGCGGTTGTGCGACGTGAAGGCGAGGCTCTCGACGCTCGATGGAACCGAGGCGCTGGTCGAAGGCTTTGGCGCCGCCTCGGGCCGCTCC
>JASHWN010000381.1 GCA_030044035.1 Xanthobacteraceae bacterium | reverse complement strand
GACACGATGTGCGGCGACAGCGAGCAGGCGCCGGGCGCATAATAAAGTTTCATGACGGGGGTCTCCTTCCTCGACGGGCGTTTACGCCGCCCGTCATGCGCGTGCTTGAAGCGCGGCTATAGCACAGGGCGAAAAAACCGGACAAGGCGACCACATTCGGTCGTCGCCGCTGCAATCAATGCCGCGCCGGCTGCGATCGGCGCTAGCCGCAATTCCACATCGCTCCGATGGGCGTCCACGTCCAACACGGGCCAAAGCTGCCGCCGTCATAGCGGCCGCGGAAAAATCCAGGACGGCCGAAGTAGTAATGCCCACCGTCATACCAGTAGCTTGGAGCATATTCGGGTGTGTCGCCGATTGCTCCTTTGCGGCCGTAAACCGGCACGTTGTTGCTGGGCGGCTGATGATAGCCCGGCAGGAAGCCGTAGCCATGCCATCTGTAAATGTGCCGCTTGTGAGCAGGTGCGGCCAGCGCAATCGCCGGCAGCAGCGCGAGCAGAATTGCAGTCGATACGCCGAATGGACGAGACATTGGTGCAACATACCCGGCTTGCCGCTCGAATGCGACAGCCGGCGCAAGGTGTGTTTTCCCCGCCGATGATGACGCGTTGCCTGCCGCACCGGAACAGCGCGACAGCGCGCAGGCGCCGCGAGCATACTAAAGTTTCATGACGCGGGCTTGCTTCCTCGTACCCGGCGCAATGCCGCCCGTCACACGCATGCAATGCGCGGCGGCTATAGTATAGGGCGATAAAACCGGACAACGGGGTCGGGCCCTGGTGAGGGAACTCAAAAGCTGTCGCGAGCGTTGGCTCGCGATGCTGCCGCAATGGAGTTCGTCATGGCCGCCCGCCGCATCATCCGCGTCCAAGCGCCGATCCCGCTCGGCGAAGTCACCGTCGTGCCGGCCGCCCTGTCCGGCCGCGCGGAGGCTGAGGCGGCGCGTGCCATGGCCGCCGCGGCAGCCGAATACGAGGTGCCGAGCGCAACCGATGTGCTGCGCCGCCTGCGCCGGCTGCGACGGGCCGTGCCGGTCTCCCCGGTTGGCGGCTTCGCCGCGCAGCGAGGGCGAGGAATCGGCTGATCCGGACACTGATTGTTATATGAGCGTCGGAAATCGTTGACCTGTCATGGTCCGCGAAAGCGGACCATCCAGTAATCGCCCTCGTGATCAGTGATTACTGGATCATCCGCATGCGCGGATGATGACATGGAGATGATGACATGGAATGGGTTTAGTCAGCACGATTAGTATTACAGCCCCAGATAAGCGCTGCGCACGCGGTCGTCGGCCAACAGCTCGCTGCCGGTGCCGGCGAGCGTGATGCGGCCGTTTTCCAGCACGTAAGCGCGGCTGGCGAGTTTTAACGACAGCGCCACGTTCTGCTCGACCAACAAGCAGGTCAGCCCGTCGCGATTTAATTCGCGAATGGTGGCGAGCAGCTGATGCGCGACGGCGGGCGCAAGCCCGAGCGACGGCTCGTCGAACATGATCAGTTCCGGCGCCCCCATCAGGGCGCGGCCGATCGCCAGCATCTGCTGCTCGCCGCCCGACAGCGTGCCGGCGGCCTGGCGGCTCCTCTCGGCGAGCACCGGAAACAGCGCCACCACGCGCTCGCGGTTTGCTTCGCGCCGCGCCCGCGCCCGCGGCAGCAGCGCGCCCATCGCCAAGTTTTCGGCGACCGAAAGGGTGGGAAAAATCTGGCGGCCTTCGGCAACCTGCCCGATGCCGAGATTGCAGACGCGATGGCTCGGCCAGCCGGCAATATCGGTGGCGCCGAACAGGATGCGGCCACGCGCCGGCTTGAGCATGCCGGCGATGGCGCGGATCAGCGACGTCTTGCCGGCGCCGTTGGCGCCGACGATGGCGACGATGGCGCCCTCACCGACCTCGAGCGACACCGCGTCGAGCGCCTGGGCGTCGCCGTAGAATACGTCGAGGTTTTCGACGCGCAGCATCACACCGCCTCGGCGCCGAGATAGGATTGCACCACGGCCGGATCGCGCACCACTTGGTCCGGCGTGCCCTCGGCGATGGCAACGCCATGATCGAGCACGAGCACGCGCGCGGCGAGCGCCATCACCGCGCGCATGACGTGCTCGATCATCAAAATCGTCAGGCCGCTGTCGCGGTTGAGCTCGCGCAGCACGGCGACCAGGCGATCGACCTCGGTCGGCCGCAAGCCGGCGACCACTTCGTCGAGCAGCAGGAGTTTCGGCTCGGTGGCGAGCGCGCGGATGACTTCGAGCCGCTTGCGGTCGGGCAAGGTCAAGGCCGATGCCGGATGGCGGCGGCGGTCGAACAGATCGAAGCGCCGTAACAGCGCCTGGGCGCGCTCGCGCGCTTCGCCGATGCCGTGCCGGTGCAGCAGCGCGCCAACCAGGACATTGTCCTCGACGCTGAGCGCCGGAAACGGCCGCACCAGCTGGAAGGTGCGCGCGATGCCGCGCCGGCACACCACGTCGGGCGAAAGATTTTGGATCGGCTTGCCGTCGAAGACGATGCCGCCCTGGTCCGGCTTGAGCGCGCCGGCGATCATGTTGAACAGCGTGGTCTTGCCGGCGCCGTTCGGTCCGATCACCGCGTAAACTTCGCCCTGCTGCACGTCGAAGCTGACGCCGTCGACGGCGACCAGGCCGCGGAAACGCTTGCTGATCTGCTGCAGCGACAACAGCGCGGTCATGGCCATTCCTTGAACAGGCCGAGCCGGCGCGCCAGCGGCGGCCAGACGCCTTCGGGCAGCGCCACGATCACGACCAACAGACAGACGCCGTAAAACACCTGCGTGGCGCCCGGCATGGAGAGGCCGAAAGCGGCCATGATTGAGTTCAGCGATTCCGCCAATCCGGTCAGCACGAACGCACCGAGGATCGGGCCGAACAAGGTGCCGATGCCGCCGATGATCGGACCGAGGATCATCTCGATCGAGCGGCCGATGTTGAAAACCTGCTCGGGAAACAGATTGTTGTAGAAGAACGCATAGAACACGCCGGCAAACGAGGTCAGCGCCGCCGAAATCATCACCGCATACATCTTGCAGCGGAATGTCGGCACGCCGGCGGCGCGCGCCGCCTCTTCGTCCTCGCGGATGGCGCGCCAGAAATAGCCGAGGCGGCTTTCCAGGAGCAGCCGGCACAAAATGAAAGCCACGACCGTGGCGGCGAGAATGACATAATAGAACATGGTCGGATCGCCGCGCAGATGCCACACGTCGTTGTGCGCGACCTGCCGCACCGGCAGAAACAGGCCGGCCGAGGCATTGACTGCGGCGATATGATCGAAGCCGATGCGGGCGAACTCGGCGAACGCAATGGTCAGAATGGCGAAATAGACGCCGGCGACGCCGAAGCGGAAGGCCAGAAAGCCGATGATCGCCCCGCACGCCGCCGCCGCCGGCACGGCGGCCAAAAACCCGAGCCACGGGCCGATGCCGAAATCGACGAACAGCACCGCCGCCACGTAGGCGCCCAAGCCGGCATAGAGCGCATGGCCGAGCGACAGCTGTCCGGCAAAGCCCATCATGATGTTCCAGGCCTGCCCGGTGAAGGCGGAATAAAGGATGACGATCAGGACCGTGAGCAGATAATCATTGACGATCCACGGCGCGGCCAACAGCACCGCGAGCAGCAAAGCGAGCAGAACAAAAATGCGGCGCCAGGCGCCGCCGGAAAACCGCGCCAGCCAGGCCGCGCTCATGACAGCCTCTGGCCGAGCAGGCCTTGCGGCCGGAACAGCAGCACCAGCACCAGGATGGCGAAGGCGAACATGCTCTTTGCCGACGGCGTGAACACGAGCCCCGCCAGCGCCTCGGTCAGTCCGATCAGGATGCCGCCAAGCAGCGCGCCGGCCATCGAGCCGAGCCCGCCGGTGATGACGATGACGAAGGCGAGCAGCGTATAAGTCGGCCCGATGATCGGCGTCACGTCGACGATCAAGGTCATCATGCTGCCGGCAGCGCCGACGCAGGCGGCGCCGAGACCGAAGGTCAGCGCGTAGAGCCGCTTGACGTCGAGCCCGATCACCAGCGCGCCGGTGTAATTGTCGGCGCAGGCGCGGATCGCGGTGCCGACGCGGCTGTAACGGAAGAACGCGAACAAAGCCGCGGCGAAAGCGATCGCCGCACCGCCCGCATAGGCCTTCGACGCGTCGACCAGCAGCGGCCCGAGCTGAAAGCTGTCATAGGCGTAGGAGGTCTGCACCGTGCGCGCATCGGGGCCGAAGATGAGGAGCAGCGCGTTGACGATGATGATCGCCAAGGCCACGAGCAGGAGAAACTGGCTGTGTTCCGGGCGGGTGATGAACGGATTGATCAGTCCGGCCTGCAGCAGGTAGCCGAACGCGAACATCACCGCCGCAATCGGCACCAGCATCAGCAGCGGATCGAGACCGAACGAGGCGAACAGCACGACCGCGAGGTACATCGCGATCGACATCATCTCGCCGTGGGCGAAATTGACGACACGCACCACGCCGAAAATGACCGACAGGCCGAGCGCCATCAGGCCGTACACCAGGCCGGTGAGAATGCCGGCCACGACCACGTTCAGATAGACGTCCAACGGCACCGCTTAAGTTCCTGCCCCGAGCAAAGCGATCGGCATGGGGTCCATAATTCATCTTGCGGCGCGAGCCAACCGGGCGGGCCTTATGACGCCATTGGCCGAGTCGGACGGCTATGCGTGCCGCCCACGCCTGCCGCACCAAGTGGCGCGTGCGGAATTCGGACAGGCTTGGGTTGTGCAACAGCTCCAGCTCACAGTAGGATGGCCGACAACCCGCAGTAGCGGCCACGCATGCCGCTCGTGAAGCCGCGGTTCGAGGCGCCGCGATTTACGTGTCGCCCGCTCACAACAAGCGCGAATCTGGAGACCGCCATGAAGCAGCTCAACGTTTCCTTCAGCCAAAGGGGCTTGGCCTATTTTCCGGATTTCGCGATCTACAGCGCGTTTCACCTGCGCGAGCACAACCGGGCCAGCCACCAAACCTGGCAGGATCTGGCAAAACAGCTCGACGCATTTTGCGCCGGCAAAAAGTTCCAAACCGTCGTGCTGCTCGGCGTCGGCTTCGAGCTGTGGACGGCGTGGTCGCGGGAGCTGGGCTATACGTTGCCGAAAGGGATGGGCAGCAAGGCAAAACTCGATCAGTATAGCGCGGTATTCGCCAACACCGGCGGCGATTTGTGGTTTCACGTCAAATCCAATAACGCCGGCGATGCGCAAAATGCGCTCGCCCTGATCGAAGCCAAATTGCAGGGCGCCACGTCGCCGCCTGCTGTGATCGTGCCGGCGGAAAAGCGGCACGCCGGCAAAGTTCTGGGCGGCAGGTTCATCGACGGGCTGGAGAACCCCGCCGACGCCGAGGACCTTTCGGCCCGCGTCATCGTCGGCGACGACGACGCGGCGCACCGCGGCGCCGCGTTCCTGATATCGCAGAAGTTCGTCCACGACTGGACCAAGCTGAACGCGATGACCGAGCAGCAGAAGCAAAACATGATCGGCCGCGATGGGCAGGACCGCATCATCCCGATGGACGACGAGTCGAGCCACATCAAGCGGGTGCGCCAGCTCGACCGCGAGCGCGTCAACGCCCGGCTGGCTCGCCAGGCGCTGCCTTACGGCCGCAAACCCGACAACAAGGCCAACGAGGCAGGCGTGTTCTTCGCCGGCTACGCGCAATCCACCGCCGTGTTCGATCGCATCATCGACGGCATTGCCGGCGATCAGAGGGGATTCATCCAGGATCAGCTGTTCAGCGTGACGCGCAGCGAGGCCGGCTCGTTCTGGTACGTGCCGAGCTTGCAGGAATGCGGCTTGGCGCCGGGCGCCGGCGGCGCCGAGGTCACCATGAACGAGTACTTCAATGTGCGCAGCGCCAACGGCTACATGTATTACAATGCGCGCGATTATCAGCACAAAATCCGCCGCTCCAAGCTGGTCGAGGATTGCCCGCTCAGCGACCGCATCCTGACCTTGCTCAACAGGCAATTTTCGCGGTGGCAGGACACTTGGTACAAGCCGCGGCAGACGCCGCCGCTGGGCCACCTGCGGGACCACCTGCCGGCGGAAGAAAAACATCTGCTCAACGCTTCGGTGGCGCTGCGCAAAGGCAAGGCGATCCAGATCAGCCTGGCGAAGGTCTTGGTCAGCCCGCAATACGCCGAACAAGCCAATCTGATGCGCATCGATCCCGACGAGATCGTGGTCGGCAACATGCCGCAGCTGTCGCTCGGCATCGGCGCGCAGGTCATGGAGTATCTCGACGAGAAGGAGAAGATCGCCGGCTTCTTCGCCACGCTGAACGAGTATTCCGCGTGCGGTCATAACGCGCCGGATTATCCGCTTCTGATCGCCAAGGGCATCGATGCCATCGCGAAGTCATACCGCGACAAGATCGGCGCCGCGAAGGAAACCGCAGACTTTTACCAATCGGTGGTCTGGGCGCTCGACGGCTTGAGCCGCTTCATCGAAGCCTATGCGGCGCTCGCCGACAAGATGGCCGGCGAGAGCCAGTACGACCAGGCGCAGAAGGCAAATCTGCAGGCGATCGCGCGGCGAATGCGGAAGATCGCGCACCAGAAGCCGGAGCATTTCATCGAGGCGCTGCAGTTCGTCTTCATCACCAATTGCGCGCTGCACCAGACCGGCGAGCCGCACTCCATCGGCCGGCTCGACCAGCAGCTGATCGGACTATACGAAGCGGATATCGCGGGCGGCGCGCTGACCGAAACGGCGGCGCAGGAGATGATCGACGCCTTCTGGCTGAAGATGGATGAGACCGTCCTCTACAATTACAGCCACATCAACGACTACCTGACTTACGGCACCGGGGCGGTGTTCTACTCGGCGGGAAATTTCCCGCAAGGCGCGGCGATCAATCAGTGGGTGCAGCAGGTCACCGTCGGCGGCTACAAGGCCAACGCCGCGGCGGAGCCGGAAGATGCCTCCAACGCGATCAGCCGCATGTGCCTGCGCGCGGCGCGCCGGCTGCCGCTCAACGCGCCGTGCCTGTCGCTGCGCGTCCACAAGAAAATGAGCCCGGAGCTGTTCGAGGAGGCGGCCAAGACCGTGCTCAGCGGCGGGGCGCACCCGATCATGCTCAACGACGACAAGCTGGTGCCGGCGTTACACGCCTGCGGGCCGGTGCGGCTGGAAGACGCCCGCGACTACACCTGCGACGGCTGCTACGAGCCGGTGCTGGTCGGCAAGACCGAATGGGCGTTCAGCTACGTGTCGGTGCTGCCCATGGTCGACTACGCCATGAACCAGGGCTGCAACATTCAGAATGCGGGACCGATCAATCTGCGCGGACTGAAACAGTCCTGGAACTCGCCGCCGCCGGAGGACATCAAAAGCTTCGATGAGTTTCTGAAGATCTTTTACACCCATTGGAAGTGGGCGATCAGCAGTTTCTTCAATTCACTGATGAACAACTACGGCAGCCTCGCGGCCTACTGCCCGAGCCCGCTGTTCTCGGCGTTGCTCGCCGACACCTTGGAGACCGGCCGCGACCTCACCGACGGCGGCGCCCGCTATCACATCGTAGCGCCGATGCTGTGCGGCATAGCCGACACGCTGGACAGCCTCTATGCCATCAAGCAGCTGGTGTTCGACGAAGCGACCGCGCGCTGCTCCCTGCCGCAATTGCTGCGCTCCCTGCAATGCGACTGGGGTTACGACATGAAGCAGCCGTTCTACACCACGCTCGAAGGCGC
>JASHWN010000380.1 GCA_030044035.1 Xanthobacteraceae bacterium | reverse complement strand
TACTCGCACATTCCGGGGCTGAAGGTGATCGCGCCGTCCACCGCCGCCGACGCCAAGGGGCTGCTGAAAGCGGCGATCCGCGATCCGAATCCCGTCATGTTTTTGGAAAACGAAATTTTGTACGGCCACTCGTCGCCGGTGCCGAAACTCGCGGACTACGTGCTGCCGATCGGCCGCGCCCGGGTGGTGCGCAGCGGTAGCGACGTGACCTTGGTCGCCTGGTCGATGGGCATGAGCTACGCGCTCAAGGCCGCCGACGAATTGGCCAAGGAGAATATTTCCGCCGAAGTGATCGACCTGCGCACGCTCCGCCCGATGGATTCTGCCACCATCGTGGAGTCGGTCAAAAAGACTGGCCGGCTCGTGACCGTCGAAGAGGGCTGGAAGCAATCGGGCGTCGGCGCCGAAATCGCCGCGCGCGTGATGGCCGAGGCGTTCGATTATCTCGATGCGCCGATCGAGCGCATCGCCGGCAAGGACGTGCCGATGCCGTACGCGGCGAATTTGGAAAAGCTGGCGCTGCCGTCGGTCGCCGAAGTCGTCGCCGCGGCCAAAGCGGTCTGTTACCGATGAGCAAAAATCCCGCCGAACCGGCTGCAAACTCGATCCGCTGAAAAGAAAAAATGCCGATCAACATCCTCATGCCGGCGCTGTCGCCAACCATGGAGAAGGGCAACCTCGCCAAATGGCTCAAGAAGGAAGGCGAGGCGGTCAAGACTGGCGACGTCATCGCCGAGATCGAGACCGACAAGGCGACGATGGAATATGAGTCCGTCGACGACGGCGTTCTCGCCAAAATCGTGGTGCCGGAAGGCACCAATGACGTGCCTGTGAATCAGCTCATCGCCGTGCTGGCGCAGGAGGGCGAGGATCCGAAGCAAGCAGCAGCAGAGGCCGCGAAAGCAGCACGCCCCGCGCAAGCAGCCAGCGCCGGAACCCCCTCACCCCAACGGGGAGAGGGAACTGCCCAGCTAGCCGCGCCGGCTGCGACTGCCGCGCAATCACGCCCCACAGAAGCACGAGCACCCAGCCAAGAGGCGAGGGTGCCGAGCCCGCCGCCAGCACCGGCCGCTCCGTCTCCCCGGTGGGGAGAGGGTGGGGGTGAGGGGGTTCGGACCAACGGACATGGCGCGCCTGCGGGCGCGACCAACAGAATTTTCTCCTCACCGCTGGCGCGCCGCCTCGCCAAAGAAGCCGGTATCGACATCGGCCGCATCGAGGCCTCCGGGCCGCATGGCCGCGTCATTGCCCGCGACGTGGAAGCGGCGAAATCCGGCCGCGGTGCTTTGCGCGCGCCGAGAGCCGCGCCCGCAGCACCTGCCGGTGCGCCGACGCCGCTTATCGCACGCTCGCTGTCGGACCAGCAGATCCGCGCGCTCTACGAAGACGGCAGCTACGAACTCGTGCCGCACGACGGCATGCGCCGCACCATCGCGCAGCGGCTCACCGCCTCGGTGCAGACGATCCCGCATTTTTATCTCACGGTCGATTGCGACATCGGCAAGCTGATCGAAGCGCGCGAGGAGATCAACGCCGCCGCGCCGAAGGACAAGGACGGCAAGCCGGCCTACAAGCTGTCGGTCAACGACTTCGTCATCAAGGCGCTGGCGCTCGCCTTGCAGCGCGTGCCCGACGCCAATGTCAGCTGGACCGATGCCGGCATGCTCAAGCATAAGCATTCCGACATCGGCGTCGCGGTGGCGCTGCCGAACGGCTTGATCACGCCGATCGTCCGCAACGCCGAGACCAAATCGCTGTCCGCGATCTCCAACGAGATGAAGGAACTCGCTGGGCGCGCGCGGGCGCGCAAGCTCAAGCCGCAGGAATACCAAGGCGGCACCACCGCGGTGTCGAACCTCGGCATGTACGGCATCAAGGATTTCACCGCCGTGATCAATCCGCCCCATGCCACGATCCTCGCGGTCGGCGCCGGAGAGGAGCGCGCCGTCGTGCGCGCCGGCAAGATCGAGGTCGCCCACATTATGAGCGTGACGCTATCGTGCGATCATCGCGCCGTCGACGGCGCGCTCGGCGCCGTCCTGATCGGCGCCTTCAAGGCGCTGATCGAGAACCCGGTGATGATGCTGGTGTAAAATGCCGCTTGTTCGTATCGATTTGCGCCGCGGCAAACCGCCGGCCTACAGGAAGGCGCTTTGCGACGGCGTCTATCGCGCCCTGCGCGAGACGTTCAACGTGCCGGAAAATGATCGCTTCCTGCTTGTCACCGAGCACGATGACGACAACTTCTCTCACCCGCAAAGCTATCTGGGCATCGCCTATACCGACGATCTCGTCATCATTCAGGCTACGGTCAGCGATACCCGCAACCTTGGGCAAAAACAGGCGCTATTCGCGCGGATTGTGACATTGCTTTCAGAAAATCCCGGCTTACGTAAGGAAGACGTCTTCATCAATCTCGTCGAATGCAAAACCGAGAACTGGTCGTTCGGCAATGGCATTGCCCAATATGTCACGACCAAGAGCTAACGTATGCCTGATACCGCCTTCGACATCATCATCATCGGCGCCGGGCCCGGCGGCTATGTCTGCGCGATCCGCGCCGCGCAGCTCGGCTTTAAGACCGCCATCGTCGAGCGTGACTATTTGGGCGGCGTCTGCCTGAACTGGGGTTGCATTCCGACCAAGGCGCTGCTGCGCTCGGCGGAAATTTTCCACTACCTGCAGCACGCGAAAGATTATGGCCTCTCTGCAGGCGAGGTGACTTACGATCCGACCGCCGTGGTGAAGCGCTCGCGCGTGGTGGCGAAGCGGCTCAACGACGGCGTCGGCTTCTTGATGCGGAAGAACAAGATCCCGGTGATCTGGGGCGAGGCGACGATTGACGCGCCGGGCAAGATCACGGTGAAAGCGAGCAAAAGCGAGGCGCCGAAAGGCGCGGTCGGGCCGGGCTCGTACGAAGCCAAGCACATTGTCATCGCCACCGGCGCCCGGCCGCGCGTGCTGCCCGGCATCGAGCCGGACAAGAAGCTGATCTGGACCTATTTCGAGGCCATGGTGCCCGACCGCATGCCTAAGTCGCTGCTTGTGATAGGCTCGGGCGCGATCGGCACCGAGTTCGCCTCGTTCTATCGCACGCTTGGCGCCGAGGTGACGGTGGTAGAAATCCTGCCGCAGATCCTGCCCGCCGAAGACGCCGAGATCGCCGCCTTCGCGCGCAAGAGTTTCGAAAGACAGGGCATCAAGATTCTCACCGGCGCGAAAGTGACGAAGCTCGACAAAAAAGCCGACAGCGTCGTGGCGACTATCGATGACGGCAAGGGCGGCGCGCAGACGCTGACCGTCGAGCGCGTGATTTCCGCCGTCGGCGTCGTCGGCAACATCGAAAACATCGGTCTGGAAAAGCTCGGCGTGAAAACCGAACGCGGCGCGATCGTCATCGACGGCGCCTGCAAGACCAACGTGTCGGGCATTTATGCCATCGGCGACGTCGCCGGCCCGCCGCTTCTGGCGCACAAGGGCGAGCATGAAGGCGTGATCTGCGTCGAGGCGATCAAAGGCCTGCATCCGCATCCGATGGACAAGCGGCTTATTCCCGGCTGCACCTATTGCTCGCCGCAGATCGCCTCGGTCGGCCTGACCGAGCAGGCCGCCAAGGAGCAGAAGCGCGACATCCGCGTCGGCCATTTTCCGTTTGTCGGCAACGGCAAGGCGATCGCGCTCGGCGAAGACCAGGGCATGGTCAAGGTGATTTTCGACAAGCAGACCGGCCAACTCCTCGGCGCGCACATGATCGGCGCCGAGGTCACCGAGCTGATCCAGGGCTACGTGGTGGCGATGAATCTGGAAACCACCGAAGAAGAATTGATGCACACCGTGTTCCCGCATCCGACCTTGTCGGAAATGATGAAGGAAGCGGTACTCGACGCCTATGGCCGCGCGCTGAATATTTGAACCCTTTGTAGGGTGGGCATGGCGCGCTGCGAGGCGAAGCCGCGTGGGCAAAATCGAGATCCGCGCCTTGCCCACGCTGTGAAGCGGTGCCGCGATTTTGCCCTCCCTACGCGACAAGCCCCGCCATTGGCTTGACCGCGGCGCTGCCGGGAAACACGTCGTCCGCGAGCGCCCGCTCGTCGGCGCGCAGGTGATCCTTCAGCAAGCCCTTGAGCACGCCGCGCAGATCGGTGGTCGCGGCCAGATCGCGGCCTTCGTAAAGATTGGCGGGCTTCAGCCCCGGCCAGTCCGCGATGACGCGGCCGCCTTTGAGCGCGCCGCCGACCAAGAGCGCCACCGTGGCGGTGCCATGGTCGGTGCCTTCGGTGCCATTGATGTGGGCGGTACGGCCAAACTCGGTCATCAAGGCGACGACGGTCTCGCGCCACGCCGGACCCATATTGGTCTTTACGGCGGTGAGCGCATCGTCGAGCGCACCGAGCAATTGCGACAGCCGGCCCTTGGCGATGCCCTCGTTGAAATGCGTGTCCCAGCCGTCGAGCGCCAGCGCGCCGACGCGCGGCCCGTCGGGCTGCGCCAGAAATTTGGCCGCCGTTCCGGCGACCTCGGCAAAATAGCCGCGCATCTGCGCCGGGCCGGGCAGCGGTTTGCCACCCCCGGCAGTCGCCATCGCGCCGGCATGTTCGATGGCTTTGAGTCGGTCGTTCTCTTCCAGCACGGCGGCGAGTTTCGGGTCGGTTTGGTGATAAAGATCGAGCAGGCGCTGCACCGTATCAGCGCTCGCCGGCAGCCCGCGCTGCGGCGCCCATGACAGGACCGGCGCCGGACCGCGCACCACGAGCGGCGTCACCGGCCCGACGCCCAGCGCCTTGCTGCCGTTCGGGTCGACCCGGCCGCCGCTCGCAAGGCCGGCAAGCGCGCGGTTGAGCCAGCCGCTGGCGGCGACCGCCGGCTTCGGCAGGCCGCTTTCCAAAACGTCCTGGCCATCGAAATGTGAACGCT
The DNA here is from genome assembly GCA_030044035.1 of Xanthobacteraceae bacterium. Classification (GTDB taxonomy): domain Bacteria; phylum Pseudomonadota; class Alphaproteobacteria; order Rhizobiales; family Xanthobacteraceae; genus BOG-931. Next base: position 7,266 of record JASHWN010000380.1, on the reverse strand, counting down.
CGCGGTACGGCGTCGCGCAGGCGTGGACGATGATCGCCTCCCGCGCCGCGAACATGCGCTGCAGGTTCGGCATTGCCGGATTGAGCGCGAAGAAATCGTCGAGCTTGAGCGCAGGCGTCGCGCCGTCGAGCGTGAGCGCATTGTCGCCGCGCAGCGCCACCCAGCCCGGATCGCCGACCGGCGCCACCGTCGCGAGCCCATCGAGCGCGCCGCGCAAGATGAACGCCAGAAAGCGCGGATCGCGCCCTTCCGCGCGCGCGAGCTTCGGCAGATAGGCCCAGGCGAACAGCATGCCCGAAGCGAGCAACAGCTGACGCCGCGAGGGCGTATGTAACGGGGTCATCGTCACCTCCGCAAAAATTCCGGCGCCATCAGAAGGAGCGCCACTGCCTGGGTCCGGCTTTCGGCGCGCGCGATCGTCTCGCGTGTTTGTGCCGAAGCGAGCGGGCCGAGGCTGTCGTCAAGCAAGGCCAGCGGATCGTATTGACCCGCGCTGCGGCCAGCAAAGTCGTTGGCGAGGTCGAGGCGATGCGGCACGCCGTCAATCCACGCGGCTTCCCGGTCGGAAAACCCGTTCGGCGCCGGCGGTCGCCACAGCGCTTCGCCCAAAGTTGCCTGCACGCCCATGATGCGGGCGACGGGAATCGCCGACGGCGCACCGGCCAGACGCAGTGCCCCGGTGATCCACTCCGAGGGCTTTTTCAGCTTGGTGCGTTGCGGCGTCCAGGATTCGTCGGCCGTGACCAGAGTTTTCGCGACCTGCTTGAGGTCGCCGTCGCTGTCGCAAAACGTCTTCTCGAGCTTGCCGACCAGCGCCGGCGGCGGCTCGTCGGCGACGAAATGCGCCGCCAGCTGCTCGGCAATGTGCCGCGCCGTAGCCGGATGGCGCGCCAAGTCGGCAAGTACGGCCCGGCCCTGGCCGACGCCACTATCCGGATAGCTTTTGCCGAGCACGGTCTGCGGTCCGGGCTCGTGGAGGAGCTTGTTGAACACGAACTCACCGCCGTGGAGCGGCTCGCCCGGCGGCAACCAGGTCCAGCCGGTCAAGACCTTGGCGAAATTCGTCACGTCCGCCTGCGAGTAGCCGCTGCGAACGCCGAGCGTGTGCAGTTCGAAGGTCTCGCGCGCCAGATTCTCATTCAAACCTTTGTCGCGATCGATGCCGGCGATCGAGTTCGGCCCGATCGATTCGACATTGTCGAGATAGAACAGCATCGCCGGATGACTCTCGACGGCCTGCAGAAGATCGACGAATCGCCCAAGCACGTGGGGCCGGATCGCCTCGCGCTCGTACGCTCCCGCCATCGCCACCACTTTGTCGACCGAGACGCAGAAGTGATTGGACCAGAACCAGACCAGCCGTTCGACAAAGCCGATGGGGGCGCCGGTTGCGGCGTCGATCCGGGCTTGCGCCTCGTCCTGCATGAGCCGCGTCGGCAATGCCGGCGTGCCTGACTGCTGCTGCTTGGGCGCCTGCGGTTCGGCAGAGGCCAAGGACGCTGATTTCGCGCCCGTCAACGCCGCCAATCGCTCTTGCTCGTCTTTCTTGGCGCGCTGAGCGAGCTTTCGCCGCGCCATCTCCTCGGCGCGAAACGCGAAGACGGCGCGAACCGCTTGTGCGCTCGACAGCAGGTTTGCTGCGGTGATTTGGGCCGCTTGCGGCCGCTCCAAATCCGCCAGCAGGGCGCCGCGCGGATCGCCGGCGATTGCAGCGATGGCATTACCGGCCCCGCCGAAGCCGAAGCGATGGAGCGCCAGCGCCGCCGCCTGTTTGCCACGAGGAGTCAAACGAACCTCCCGCTATTCCCCGAGCGCGCCAAGCTAGTTCTTCCAATGTGGCAAAAATCCCAGCGCAGCATGCAGCATAATGAAATCGCCCAGGATTTTCCTACATTCTGTTCATGGGCAGCGGCCCGCCAAGCGGTGGAACGCGGCCGGTTGTCCGCTTGCGGCAAAGCAACGCGGCTCGTAAGTATCCGGCAGAAGCGGCTCACGCGCGACAATCGACGAGCCGCCGCAGGGAACGGGCATGGCCGTTATAGTCAACACGTTGGACGATACCAGGCGCCTGCGCCATCCCGAAAAGGCGCATCGGCCTGATCAGCCCGTGCTGCCCAAGCCCGGCTGGATTCGCGTCAAAGCGCCGGTGTCGCGCGGCTATTTCGAGACCCAGCGCATCGTGCGCGACAACGGACTGCACACCGTCTGCGAGGAGGCCGGCTGCCCCAATATCGGCGAGTGTTGGGACAAGAAGCACGCCACCTTCATGATCATGGGCGACACCTGCACGCGGGCTTGCGCGTTCTGCAACGTCAAGACCGGCTTGCCGGGCGCGCTCGATCCGGCCGAACCGGAACACGTCGCCGAAGCCACCCGAAAACTCGGCCTCGCCCACGTCGTCGTCACCTCGGTCGACCGCGACGATCTCGACGATGGTGGCGCTGCGCATTTCGCCGCGGTCATCCGCGCCATCCGCGCGCGCTGCCCGAAAACCACGATCGAGGTTTTGACACCCGATTTCTTGCGCAAGGACGGCGCCGTCGAAACCGTTGTCGCGGCAGGCCCGGACGTGTTCAACCACAATCTCGAGACCGTGCCGTCGAAGTATCTGACGGTGCGGCCCGGCGCGCGCTATTTCGCTTCGATCCGGCTGTTGCAGCGGGTGAAGGAAATCGATCCGCAGATGTTCACCAAATCCGGCATCATGGTTGGGCTGGGTGAACAGCGAAATGAAGTGCTGCAGGTGATGGACGACCTGCGCGCCGCTGACGTCGATTTTCTCACCATCGGCCAGTATCTGCAGCCGTCGCGCAAGCACCACGCGGTCATGCGCTTCGTACCGCCGGACGAATTCGCCGCGCTCGCGGCAGTCGCCTATGCCAAGGGATTCTTGATGGTCTCCGCAAGCCCGCTGACCCGCTCGTCGCATCATGCCGGCGACGACTTCGCCCGATTGAAGGCGGCGCGGGCGGCGCGTTTTTGATTGATTAATGCCGCAGTTTTCCACCACGCGCCGGGTGCAGCATTCCGCGGCGGACATGTTTGATCTCGTCGCCGACGTCGAACGCTATCCGCAATTCGTGCCGCTGTGCCAGTCGCTGACCGTGCGGCAGCGCAGCAAAAATGGCGAGGGCAGGGAAGTCATCGTCGCCGACATGACGGTTGCTTACAAATTCATCCGCGAGAGGTTCACCAGCCGCGTCACGCTCGACCGCGCCAAGCAGTCGATCCTGGTCGAATATCTGGAAGGCCCTTTTCGCCGGATGAACAATCGCTGGAGCTTTCATCCGATCAGTGAGGCCAGCTGCGAGGTGGAGTTTTTCCTGGTCTACGAATTCCGCAGCCGCGCGCTCGGCGTGCTGATGGGCAGCGTGTTCGATGCCGCATTCCGCCGCTTCGCCGCGGCGTTCGAGCGGCGCGCCGACCAGGTTTACGGCGCCCAGCCGGCGTAAGCCGCGGCGGGGCGCGTTCTGCTGACGGGGCCGCCGATGGCACAATCCCGCAAGGCCGAAGTGCTCGGCATAAGCCGCAAGTTCGACGGCTTCTTCAAAATCGACGAGATCGACGTCTCGCACGAGGCGCGCGATGGCACCATGCGCCGCGAGCGGCGGCTGGTGTTCGAGCGCGGCGATGCGATTGCCGTGCTGCTGTACGATGCGCAGACCGATGAGGTCATCGTTGTCGAACAGTTCAGAGCGCCGGTTCTGGTCGCGCGCCGCCGCGAGGACCCGCATACGACCGATGGCTGGATAGTCGAAGCGCTGGCCGGAATGACCGATGCAGGTGAGACGCCCGAACAGGCGGCGATCCGCGAAACGCTGGAAGAGAGCGGCTACAAGATCGGCGACCCCATCCTGATCGGAACCTTTTTCTCATCGCCGGGCGGCACGTCGGAGCGCATCTTTCTGTACTTCGCCGAGGTCCGCGCAATCGACAGGGTCGGCGAGGGCGGCGGCATTGCCGGTGAAGAGGACATTACGTTCGTTCGTCTGAGCGCAAAAGACTTGTTCCGGCAGCTCGAGTGCGACCAAATCCACGACGCAAAATTGGCCATCGCGGCCTATTGGCTGAAGAATCGCCTCGCCAGGAAACCGTCGTCGTGACGCCGCAGACGCCGGCCGGCTGCAAGCCGCATTTTTTAGGAATTGCCTAACCATAAGCGCGCCCCGCCGCCGACCCGTGTGCGCGAATTTCGCATGCTTAAGGCTGCCTTTACGCTGGCAATGGCACCTCAGCATACGGGTGGGACTACTTTGCTCGCGTACAACAAACACAAGCTCGCAGCCGCCGCATTGGGCATCCTGATCGCGGTCCTGCCGATCTACTGGTTCACGAACTGGCTGGAACGGCAGGGCGAGGCCGCGGTCTCGGTCGCCGCCAATTCGTCGATTGCCGCCGTCGACCTCGTCATCGGCAGGACCGTCCATGCGCTCGAGGCGGTTGCGGGCGGCGGCGTCGATTCGTGCAGTCCGGCCAACGTGGACGCGTTGCGGCAAGCGGTGTTCACGGCCGGGCCAATCAAGGAAATTGCAGTGCTCGGGCCGAACGGCCAGACCTTGTGCACGGATGCCGGCACGGCCTTCACCCCGCGCGATGTTTTGGCGACGGAGGCGACGAGCGATCCCCATATCGTGCTCGACGTCGTTCGCGCGGCGCACGGGGAGGGCCGTTTCTTGCGAGTCCGGGTCGTCGTGCCGAACAAGCCGGCGCTGGCGGCGCTGTTGCCGCGGGACGCACTGTTGCCGCAACTCGGCCCGGACGGAACGCCGCTCAAAGGCGCGGCCCGCCTCACTCTGGCCGACGGCACGCCGATCGCCACGGCCGGCGACGAGACGCCGATCGCGCCGCGAAACGATCACCTCATCGGGCGAGCACGATCGCAAAACTACGGCATCGCCGTCGCCGTCGCGTTGCGGCAGCAAGGCATCGTTGCCAGCCACGACGACCTGCGCCGCATCGGCATCGTGGTGTCGGCCGGCTTCGCTTTGGCGATCTTGACCTGTGCGCTGTTCCTGCCGCGACGGCAGCGACACAATCCGATCGCCGAAATCGAAGCGGCATTGGTCGCCGGCGAATTCATTCCGTATTACCAGCCGATCGTCGATATCAAAAACGGCAAGCTGCTCGGCGCCGAGGTGCTGGTACGCTGGCGCAAACGCGACGGCACCATCGTGTCACCGGGCGTCTTCATCCCGCTGGTCGAGAGCAGCGGGTTAATTCTCGATCTGACGCGATCGTTGATGCGGCAGGTTTGCATCGAGCTCGGCGCCGCGATCGGCGCGCGGCCGCAGATGTACATCACCTTCAACATCGCGCCGCGGCACTTCAACGACGCGGTCGTGCTCAACGACGTCGGCTCGATCTTCGAGGGCTCGCAAATCCGGCTGTCGCAGATCGTGCTGGAAATCACCGAGCGCTTCGAGATCGAAAATATCAACGCGACGCGGCGCGTCATCGCGGCCCTGCAGGGCCTCGGCTGCCGGGTCGCGCTCGACGACGTCGGCACCGGGCACAACGGCCTGTCCTACATCCTCAAGCTCGGCGTCGACATCATCAAGATCGACAAATTGTTCGTCGAGGCGATCCAAACCGAACGGCACGCCCAGGCCATCGTGCAGACGCTGGTCGCGCTGGCGCGCGACCTGCGCATGCAGATCGTCGCCGAAGGCGTAGAGCGGATGGACCAGGTCGAATACTTGCGCGAGCACGGCATCAGCGCCGCGCAGGGCTACGTGTTCGCACCGCCGCTGCCCGGCTCGGCTTTCGCTACCCTAATCGATGCGATCAATCCGGTTGCCGCCGACGGCGAAAAATCCGCAGCCGCCAACAAGGGTGCGCCGGCGCTCGGCCGTTTGAGCGCAGCGTAACGCCTGCTTCGGGCCAGGGTTTCAGCTTTCCTATTAAGCGGCGGTGTTGCGCGTGCGGTAGAAGCCAAGCACGTCGCGGGCGGTTGCTGCCTGCAACCGATGGAAGCTCGCCGTGGCGTGCTCGAGCTCCTGGGCGGAGAGACCGCGGCCGCCGGCCTTCATCAGCAAAATCGTCTTGGCGGTAGCCCAGGAAAAGCCCGCCAGCTTGGCCAGAATGACCAGAATGTCGCTGCCCGGCGCCAACAGCGCGCGTTCCACCACGTCGCTTTCCACGCCGCAGATCAGCGCCAGCGCCACCGCCGTCTCGGCAAGGCGGCCGTCCCGGGCGAAGCGACCGATTTCGGCTTCGCCGAGCCTGCCGGCCCGATGCATGACCTCGACCGACGCTAGCGCGGCGGCGTAACTTGCTGAAAGTGTCTGGGCATCGTTACGCAGTCCGCTCGAAATCTCGCTCACTACGCCGTCGATCACCGAATCGGCGCCGAGATTCTCGGCCAGCAGCTTGGCGCGCACTGCGGCCGAGGCTTGCTCGATCAGGCGCTGAAAATGCTGTCGCGGCAGGTCGGCGCGGGTGCCGACCAGAAGCGTGAGCTTGTCGTCGCCGACCGCGCGCTTGAGCAGCATGCGAAAGCCCGCATACGAAATGCGGGCCGATTGGTTCTTGGAAACCGAGTGCACGACCTCGCGGTCGCCGCGCGCCACCAGGACGTCGGTCACCGCTTCGCTCAGGTTCTTGCGCTGCGCGATCGCCGCCAGGTGCTGCTGGCTCTTGCTGTTGGCATTGGCGACGAGGTCAGCCTCGTTGAGGCATTCCGACTGGCGCAGCACCGGCCCGGCGACGTCGATATTGTCGTCGAAAGCGAGCTTGCGAACCACGCCGACCGGCGCATTGCGCGCGCCGGCAAGCCGCGACGCCAGCTTGGCGCGGGCCATCGGCTCGATCGCCGCGACCAGCTTGGCGATGACCTCGTCAAACAAATGAACCTGGTCGGCCGAATAGCGCGACGCGCCGGCGAAAAACAGATCGGTGACCTGCGTCAGGATCGCGACGCGATGCGCTTCGCCGCCGCCGGCTAACGCTCGTTCGAGATCCTCGATCAGTGAATCCGTCAATGTCATGGGCGGCGCAATCTATTGGAACCCGAGGCACTATGAGTTCCCGAAGACTAAGGAAACGCTTCGTTGCTCAAATTATTCGAAGATGCTTGCCGAGTTCCGCCGCCGTCGTAAACGCACTGTTAACGCTGCGCCGCCCTGGCGCCGCCAATAACACGCGCTCAGCGACCTTCGCTCCTTGATCGAACGTTCATCATGTCGATTAGAGCTCCCTCAATAGGTTGTGGCTATGCTTGAAGGTCTGCTCGGCACTGGTGCCACTCATGCCAGATCGCAAGAAACG
>JASHWN010000379.1 GCA_030044035.1 Xanthobacteraceae bacterium | reverse complement strand
CGCGCAGCTGCACGGCCAATCGTTCGGCCGCGGCTGGGGCGAAGACGAGGTCTATCGGCTGCTCATCGATCGTGCCGTCATCGCCCATCGCGCCATGAGCCGCCGCACGCTGGTCGGGTTCATCATGTCGCGACTGGCGGCCGACGAAGCGGAAATCCTCTCGCTCGCCATCGTGCCGGCGCGCCGCGGCCGCGGTTTGTCGCGGCCCCTGCTCGACCATCATTTGCGCAGCCTGGCCGGCCGCGGCGCGCGGGCCGTTTTCCTCGAAGTCGACGAACACAACGTCCCGGCTTGCCGGCTTTATGAGGGCGCCGGCTTTCGCGAAGCCGGACGGCGGCAAGGCTACTATGCGGGCGGCGCCACGGCGCTCGTGCTGCGCCGCGAGCTTGGCTGACCCGCGGGGGTGAAACTTGGTGTCTCAGTTTGACCTTACCCACCGGCATTGGGGAAAACCTTGCGGGAACGTTTGTTAGGAAGACTCTCCTATATACGGATTGAATCGATTCAGGATAAGCTGGCAACCGACGCGATCCGACGACTGAACCAAACGAAGATTGATGCGGCGCAGCGCAACTTCGCAGCGACGGCTGTAGTTTGTTGCCTATGACCCAGCCCATGCAGCCCAGAAAGATAGACATGCCGACGGCCCTAACTGGGTCGGTAAAACTCGTATGTCCGGTATGCAAGCATGATGAATTTCTTACGTTCGCCCCCGACATGGAGCGAGCGAAGAAAGAGGGCTTTAGGCATGTAATCGTTGGGATGTATGGACTAGACCAGCTGCAAGCACTGGCTGTAAAGTTCTGGCACTGTGCAAATTGCGGCTACATCATGAAATTCGTAATTGGACAGTTCTCTTCTGAAGAAGGAAGGTCGCAATGACTGACTACGAACATATCTGGGGAAACGCATCCAAACAATGGTGCAACATAAATCTCAAGGAGAAACAGATCTCCAGCGCGCTGCTTGCCGTCGCCTGGATCGGGATGATTTCGTTTTTCATCTTTGCTGCATTTACGATTCTGACCAAATCTGGCGTAGCTGCAATTTTGATGATTGCATCTATATTGGTTTGGTTGGCGGGCGGGATTGCTATTGTCCGTATGCGGCGAACGCAGAAAAAACTCGTTACCTTCCAGAAATGATCAACCTAAAAGAGATACCAGTTCGAGCAATACCCGTCGTCGTTTACTTGGCGGCCTGCTCCGTATTTGGCGAACTGGTTATCAGGCTTCCTACCAAAACAGAGGCCCAAAACGCCCTTGCATTTTCGATGGGGATATTCGCGTTCGTGAGCGCCGTCTTGTTCTTTCTCAAGTTATTTTTTGATTGGCCTCGCACCCCTGGCCTGCATATAGACGACGGCTATCATTATATGGGATGAATGGTTTCAGCGACTTTGGTCTTAATGGCGACCTCTCGATTGTCTATCATGTGAACGATGTCCGACCAATTCATTAGCTTGTCTGTTAAGCGACGCGCCCCTTTGGCTGTCGTGCTGGCCTTGGCGACTGGGAGCGTCGCGGCGCAGGCGGCGGGCTACCCCGACCGGCCGATAAAACTTCTCGTCGGCTTCGGCGCCGGCGGCGGCACTGACATCGTCGCCCGCATTCTGGCGCCGAAAATGTCCAACAGTCTCGGCCAATCGGTCGTCGTCGAGAACCGCACCGGCGCGAGCGGCATGATTGCAGCCGCAGACGTGGCGAAGTCGCCGCCCGACGGCTACACGCTCATGCTGGGCACCCAAACCACGTTCGCGGTCGCGCCGATCCTTTATCGCAAGACGGTCACGCTCGATCCGGCCAAGGATTTCGCCGGCGTGACCTTGACCGGCGCTTCGCCGCTGGTGCTGGTGGCCAATCCCGCATTCCCCGCGCATACGGTCGCCGACGTCATCGCCATGGCCAAAGCGAGCCCCGGCAAGATCAATTTCGGCACCGGCGGGGTGGGCACGACGCCGCATATGACCGCCGAACTCTTTGAGCACGATGCCGGCATCCGGATGGTGCACGTCGCCTATCGGGGCGAAGCGCCGGCCATCAACGACGCGGTTGCCGGACAGATTCCGCTGATGTTTGCCAACCTGTCGGCGGTCATGGGCCATCTCAAGGGCGGCACGCTGCACGGCATCGCCGTCACCAGCGCGCAGCGCGCGCCCACCGCACCCGACATCGCGACGGTTGCGGAAACCATCCCAGGCTTCGCCGCGGAAACCTGGTTCGGCATCGTCGCGCCGGCCGGAACGCCGCGCGATATTCTGCAAAAGCTCAACGCCGCCGCCCGCGAGGCGCTCGCCTCGGCCGACACCAAGGCGCGGCTCGCCCAGCTCGGCATGAGCAACAGCAGTTCTAGCCCGGAGGAATTCGACGCCTATATCAAGTCAGAGATCACCAAATGGGGCCAGGTGATCAAGGACGCCCATATCGAGGCGGCGAATTAGGACCATTCCTTTCCGCCCCGAAAGGCGATAAGAGGATATAGTCAGGGCAGCCGCATTGAGCGGAATTTGCGAGCCAAAATAGAGGCTTAGGCTCCATCAGCGACCGGCATGAACGAACCCCGCAGGCTCTTCGTCAAATCGTTCGGCTGCCAGATGAACGTCTACGATTCGCAGCGTATGGCGGATACGCTGGCGCCGCACGGTTACGTCGAGACCAGTGCCGCCGACGACGCCGACCTCGTCATCCTCAACACCTGCCACATCCGCGAGAAGGCCGCCGAGAAGGTCTATTCCGAGCTCGGCCGGGTGCGCCGTCTCAAGCAGGCGGCCGCGGCCGATGGCCGGCGCCTGACGATCGCAGTGGCCGGCTGCGTCGCGCAGGCCGAAGGCGAGGAAATTTTACGCCGCGCGCCGGCCGTCGATCTGGTGTTCGGGCCGCAAAGCTATCATCGGCTGCCGGAGCTGCTCGCCCGCGCCGCGCGCGATGGCAAAGCCATCGACACCGAATTTCCGCTCGACGACAAGTTCGATCATTTGGCGCCGCCAAGCGCACAGGCCGTGCGCGGGCGCGGCGTCTCGGCTTTTGTCACCGTGCAGGAGGGCTGCGACAAGTTCTGCACGTTCTGCGTCGTGCCGTACACGCGCGGCGCCGAAGTCTCGCGCCCGGTGGTCAAAATCCTCGCCGAGATCGAGCGCTTGGGCGATGCCGGCGTGCGCGAAGTGACGCTGATCGGCCAGAACGTCAACGCCTATCACGGCGTCGGGCCAAATGGACGGACCAACTCGCTGGCGCAGCTGCTAGAACGCGCCGCTGCTATCGCGGGCATCGAACGGCTGCGCTACACCACCAGCCATCCGCGCGACATGGGCGACGATTTGATCGCGGCCCATCGCGAATTGCCGAAGCTCATGCCGCAGCTGCATCTGCCGGTGCAGTCCGGCTCCGACCGCATGCTCGCCGCCATGAACCGCCGCCACACCAGCGCCGATTACCTGGACATCGTTGATCGCTTGCGCGCGGCGCGTCCGGACCTTGCGCTGACATCGGATTTCATCGTCGGCTTCCCGGGCGAGACCGAACAGGACTTTGCCGCAACGCTTGCTCTGGTCGAACAGGTCGGATTTTCCGGCGCATTCTCGTTCAAATACTCGCCGCGTCCCGGCACGCCGGGCGCCGCGATGACGGATCAGGTCGACGACGCGGTAAAATCGGAACGCTTGCACCGCCTGCAGGCGGTCATCGACGCCGGGCAGCGGGCCTTCAATCGCCGCTGCCTCGGCCGCACCTTCGATGTGTTGTTCGAAAAGCCCGGCCGCTATGACGGCCAGTTGGTGGGCCGCTCGCCCTATCTGCAGCCGGTGCAGGTCAGCGCGCCGCCGTCGCTGCTCGGCGACATCGCCGCCGTCGCCATCACCGAAGTCGCGAGCAACTCGCTGTTCGGCACGCTCACCCAGGCAAGCGCGCGCCAGCCGGCGCTTGCCGCCGCAGGAGCTTGAATTTGCCGCCGCGCGGTCCCGCCGGAACGGATCAATCGGTTTTCGTCGCGCCGGATAATGCGACGCAAGTCGTGCTCAGCTTCGACGACAATCGCCTCGCCTCCATGCTGTTCGGCCAATACGGCCAAAACCTTGCGCTGATCGAACGGCGGCTTGGCGTCGTCGCCAATTCGCGCGGCAATCAGGTCAC
>JASHWN010000378.1 GCA_030044035.1 Xanthobacteraceae bacterium | reverse complement strand
GCGTGTGATGCATGCGGTCGAAGCCGGCGACGGGGCGCGGCGCCGAGCTGACGCCGATCACCTGCATGCCGAACGCCTTGCACTTCGGCGCCAAAACTTCGGCGATGGCGCCGATGCCGAAAATGCCGACCGTCTTGTTGTGCAGGAGCTGCGCCGGAAAGCGCTGCCATTGATGCTTGTCCTGCAGCCGGATGGCGCGCGGCAGATTGCGCGCCAGCGCCAGCATGGCGCCGATCGCCGCTTCCGACACCGGCGCGCCGTGAATGCCGTGCACGTTGGTGACGATGACGTCGCGGCGGAGGGCAGGGCGGTCGATCAGGTTATCCACTCCGGTGCCGAGCGCTTGCACCCATTTGAGCCGCTCCGCCTGTTCCAAGACGTGATCCGACAGCATGGGTGCGAAGGTCACCAGCGCATCGGCGGTGGCGATGTGCGGTGCGACCTTCGAGTGATGATCGACCAGCGTGACATTGATCTCGGGGAAGCGCGCGGCCAAGCGGTCGCGGTACTGATTGCGCACCGCTTCGGGCATTGCCAGCAAAATGAGCAGATTGATCATACCGAAAACGCAACAGCGGCCGCGGTGGAACCGCAATTGGTCCTTATATCTATTTGAATGCTGCCCCGCCATGCTGGCGTGTGCGGCGCGGCTCGGTTAAGCTATGCGGGAAGCGGCGATTTAATTCACCAGACCATCAGGAGCACACAATGATGATTGGCGCCCTCGATCCTTCAAAGGTGGATTGGCTATTTGTCGGCTTGATGACCGGACTAGCATTCGTCACTGCATTGCTCGGAAGCCTCATTGCCTTCAGGAACCGCGTTGTCGGCGCCGTCATTGCCGCCATCCTGTTCTTCATCGGCTTCATTGCCTGGAACTATTATCCGCACAGCTTTGGGCTGCCGGTCCTCAAGAGCGTCGGCCTGGACACACCGGCTAGTTGACCTTTCCATCCGCCGGATTATGGCTAGCGGCCATCGGCGGGCGAGGATGGAGAGGTCATGAATAAGGTCTATGCCGGCGCGGGCGCCGCGTTGGCCGGATTGCTCAAGGATGGCATGACCATCATGGCCGGCGGCTTTGGGCTATGCGGCATCCCGGAAACCTTGATCATGGCGATCCGCGAAGCGGGGGTGAAGAATCTCACCGTCGTTTCCAACAATGCCGGAATCGACGGGATCGGGCTCGGCATTCTGCTCGACAGCCGCCAGATCAGGAAAATGATCGCCTCCTATGTGGGCGAAAACAAAACATTCGCCGCGCAATATCTCGCCAACGAGATCGAGATCGAGTTCAATCCGCAGGGCACGTTGGCCGAGCGCATCCGCGCCGGCGGCGCCGGCATCCCGGCGTTCTTCACCCGCACCGGCGTCGGCACGACGATCGCCGAAGGCAAGGACGTGCGCGAGTTCGACGGCGATCGGTACGTCATGGAGCGCGGCCTGGTCGCCGATCTGTCGATCGTCCACGCCTATCGGGGCGATACCGAGGGCAACCTTGCCTACCGCAAGACCGCGCGCAACTTTAATCCGGTGATGGCGACGGCCGGCAAGGTCACGGTCGCCGAGGTCGAGCAGCTGGTGCAAGCCGGCGACCTCAATCCCGACCATATCGTCACGCCCGGCATTTACGTGCAGCGGCTCATCCACGTGCCCAACGCGGCCAAGCACATCGAGCAGCGCACCGTGCGCAAACGGCAGTTGGCCGATGCGCCGGCCGGAACCGGCGAAGAAGTTTGATGCAGCGGCTCTCTCACCCGCTCGTCCCCGCGCCAGCGGGGACCCAGGAGAGGCAGCCCGCTCGATATGGCGTACCGACTGGATTCCCGCTTTCGCGGGAATGGAATGAGCGCAACGTGATGCAATATATTTGGAGGCAAGTCTGATGGCCTGGACCCGCGAGCAGATGGCCGAGCGCGCCGCCAGGGAGCTGCGCGACGGTTTTTACGTCAATCTCGGCATCGGCATTCCGACGCTGGTGTCGAACTTCATTCCCTCCGGCATGAGCGTGCAGCTGCAAAGCGAGAACGGCATGCTCGGCACCGGCCCGTTCCCGTTCGAGGGCGAGGAGGACGCCGACCTCATCAATGCCGGCAAGCAGACCGTCACCGAGCTGCCGACCACGAGCTATTTCAGCTCCGCCGATTCGTTCGCCATGATCCGCGGCGGCCATATCGATATCGCCATCCTCGGCGCCATGCAGGTGGCGGAGAACGGCGACCTCGCCAACTGGATGATCCCCGGCAAGATGATCAAAGGCATGGGCGGCGCCATGGATCTGGTCGGCGGCGTGAAAAAAGTCGTCGTCGTCATGGAGCACTCGGCCAAGAACGAAGCCAAGCTGCTGCAGCGCTGCTCGCTGCCGCTGACCGGCGCCGGCGTGGTCGACATGGTGATCACCGACCTCGGCGTGTTCACCATCGACAAGAAGGACGGCGGCGGCATGACGCTGGTCGAGCTGGCGCCCGACGTGAGCCTCGACGAGATCAAGTCGAAGACCGCGGCGAGCTTCAAAGTCGCCAACACGCTGCGCCAGTAAATTTGCTGCACCGCCGATGTTGGGCGTGTCGGTATCAGTGGCTGGCGCCTTCGCCGCTGCAACCCGATAGAGCATTTCTGCCATGCGCTGATGCGCTTTTGCCCTGTTCCGGCGCAAATGACAGAGAGCGCATTTGCCGGTATGAGTTTTGGTCGAACATCGTGCCGGGGACGCTTCGCGCCGCGCGCAGCGCAAGTGACGATTGATGAATTTCGACCGTGGCGGCGGAGGCCTGACGCCGCGTCCCGAACAGCGCGCGGCAGAAGCGATTGCCGCCAATGCTTCGTCCGCTATGACAGCCGCGCGAGCCGCGATCGGGACGGTGAGGCCGCTGAGCGAGCGCGAGCGGCGGGTCATCGTCACCAGCATGATGCTGCCGGTGTTCATCGGCTCGGTCGACCAGTCCATTCTGGCAAGCTCGCTGCCGACCATCGGCCGCGCGCTCGGCGACGTTCATGATCTGCCCTGGCTCATCACCGGGTTTTTGATCGCCGCTACCGCGCTCACGCCGCTTTACGGCAAGTTCGCCGACATTCACGGCCGACGTATCACGATGTTGATCGCGCTCGGCGTCTACATGACCGGCTCGCTGATCAGCGCCTCATCTTCGAGCATGCTGATGCTGATCTGCGGCCGCATCGTGCAGGGCGGCGGCAGCGGCGGATTGGTGACGTCGGCGCAGATGATCCTCGGCGACATCGCCGCGCCAAGGGACCGGGCCAAATACTACGCCTATTTCTCCGTGGCCTTTACCACCGCCGGCGGTTTGGGCCCGGCGCTCGGCGGCTGGATCTGCGATCATCTGTATTGGTGGGTGATCTTCATATGGAACGTGCCGCTGTGCCTGATCGCGGTCGCGTTGTCGCTCACGGTGCTGCGCCGGCTGCCGCGTTACGACCGCCCGCATCGGCTCGACGTCGTCGGCGCCATCCTGATCATGGCCGCAAGCTCCTCGTTCATGCTGGCGCTCAATCTCGGTGGCGTGCGGTACCCCTGGCTTTCGCTGCCGGTCTTGGCGCTCGCGGCTTGCGCGGTCCTGCTCGGCTCCGCGTTCGTGGTGCGGCTGTTGACCGCGATCGAGCCGCTTATTCCGATTTCCATTCTATCCGATCCGGCGGCGCGGCTCGCCATCCTGTCAAATTGCTTCGGTTGGGGCTCGATCATCGGCCTCAATATTTTTCTGCCGATGTACCTGCAGACCGTCCTTGGCTGGTCGGCGACCGATTCCGGCCTCAGCCTCGTCATCCTGATGGTGACGCTCAACGCCAGCGCCGGCCTGTCCAGCCAGATCATCGGCCGGGTCAAGCACTACAAGGCGTTGCCGACCGTTTGTCTGGTGCTGGCCATTGCCGCCGTGACCGCGCTTGCGCTTTCGGTATCGGCCATGACGCCCCTGAAATTCCAGATCATTCTTTTCCTGATTGGTATCGGCTTCGGCCCGACGGCGCCGCTAACTCAGATCGCGCTGCAAAACACGGTCGCTGCCCGGCATCTCGGGACGGCGGTCGGGGCCATGAATTTCGGCCGCACGCTGATGGGCACCGTCCTGGTCGCGGTCTTCGGCGCCATTGTACTCGCTGGGGTCCCTGCGCACGGGCCGGTTAGCGACGGGGCGCGGCTGCTGACAGGGACCTCGGCCGCGACTTTCGCCGAAATCTTCTTTGCCATGGCCGGTACGCTCAGCATCGCGCTCCTGGCGGTTATCCTCCTGGAGGAAAAGCCGCTGTTGGAGACCATGCCGACCGGACGCGTCTAGCCGGCGACGTACGCGCCGGCGGTGGCCGCGCCCCTTGTGAGCGGCGCCGGTTTAGAACCGCAAAACCAAAGCCGGAAAAATTCTTCAGCCCTGTTGAACCTCCCGGGACCCCGCCGCGACCAATCGACAGTGGCCGCTAAGCCGCTATCGGCGCTCCCCCGACACCCCCCTCAGGCGCCGATTTAAACGACCCGCCCGGACTCGTCCCCGCCGGGCGGGTCCCTTTTTGCCTTGGCGGCGCTTGCAGTAGCAGAGTGGCGCGGCAGCCTTTACGCTTTGGCCGATAATGCCGACAATGGGTCGCGTGGGGGAACGTGTGCCTGGCGATACGGTCCTGCAGACCGAGGACCTGACCAAGGATTTTGCCGGCTTTGTCGCGGTGCGCTCGGTGAACCTGCGCGTCGCGCGCGGCGCCATTCACGCCATGATCGGCCCCAACGGCGCCGGCAAGACCACCTGCTTCAACCTGCTCAGCAAGTTCTTAAGTCCGACGCGCGGCCGCATCGTGTTCGACGGCCGCGACATAACGGCGCTCCGCCCCGCCGAAGTGGCGCGGCTCGGGCTCGTCCGCTCGTTCCAGATTTCGGCGGTGTTTCCGCATCTCACCGTGTTCGAAAACGTCCGCATCGCGCTGCAGCGCCGGCGCGGCGGCTCGTTCGACTTCTGGCGCAGCAAGAGCGTGCTGCGCGCGCTCGACGAGCGGGCGCGGGCGCTGCTTGCCGACGTCGGGCTTGCCGCCTACACGGACAAGCTTGCCGTGGAATTGCCGTACGGCCGCAAACGCGCGCTCGAAATCGCAACGACCATCGCGCTCGATCCGCAAATGCTGCTGCTCGACGAGCCGATGTCCGGCATGGCCCGTGAGGACATCGAGCGCATCAGCGCGCTGATCAAGTCGCTCGCGGTGCATCGCACGGTGTTGATGGTGGAGCATAATCTGAGCGTCGTCGCCAATCTGTGCGACCGCATCACCGTGCTCAGCCGTGGCGAGATTTTGGCCGAAGGCGACTACAAGACCGTGTCGGCCGATCCGGCGGTGCGTGAAGCCTATCTCGGGACCGGCCATGGCTGAAACATCTGCGCTGCTTGCGGTCGCCGATCTGCAAGCCTG
>JASHWN010000377.1 GCA_030044035.1 Xanthobacteraceae bacterium | reverse complement strand
GCCGGGTGGGCGGAGCGCGGCGCTGGTGTAACAGGTCCGGCGAGCGTTTCAACCTGCAGGGCTGCGCCTTATGTCGACGCAGTCAGTGTTGCTGAGGCCGCGTAAATGGCGTTTTCGCCTTATTTCGCCGCTGCTTCCTTGAGCGGATCCTTGACGTTCGGGAACGTCTCGAATTCGACCGCCCAAGGCGCGCCGTCCTTCCTCTCGACCTTGCGGATATAGACGTTCTGCACGATGTCGCGGGTGCGCGGATCGATCGAGATCGGCCCGCGCGGGCTTTCCCAGCTCATCCCCTTCATGGCGCCCACAATTGCGTCGGCGTCGGTCTTGCCGCCGGTCTTCTGCAGGGCCGCGTAGATGGCGTGCATGCCGTCATAGCCGCCGACCGAGATGAAGTTGGCGCGGTGGCCGGTCGCCTTCTGATAGGCGTCGACGTACTGCTTGTTGAGCGCCGATGGATGCGCCGCCGAATAGATGCCGGCGGTGACGACGCCGACGAGCGTATCGCCGGTGCCCGGCAAATCGTCGTCATCGACAATGTCGCCCGGACCGACGAGCTTGATGCCCGATTTGTCGAGGCCGCGCTCGGCGAATTGCCGCGCGAACGGCCCGGCCTGGCCGGCCGGCACGAACACGAACAGCGTATCCGGATGCAGGTCGGCGGCGCGCTGCAGGAACGGCGCAAAATCCGGATTGGCGAGCGGCACTTTCAGCGTGTCGAGGATCTGGCCGCCGCCCTTGGTGAAATGCTGCGCGAAGACTTTGCCGGCCTCGGCGCCCGGCGCCCAGTCGGACAGGATCGACACCGCGTTCCGGCTGCCGTTCTTGATCGCCCAGTCGGCGATGATGCCGGACTGCTGGCCGAGCGTGAAACTGGTGCGCACGTAGTAGGGCGAGCGTTCCGTCACCACCGAGGTGCCTGACACCATCACCACGGTCGGCACCTTGCCCTGCGTTGCCAACGGCGCCATCGACATCGCGCTCGGCGTCAGCCCGGCGCCAAGGAAGCTGACGTGATCGTTGACGATCAGCTCCTGGGCGAGCCGCTTGGCATTGTCGGGGACGCTGGCGTCGTCGCGGATGATCAGCTCGATCTTCTTGCCGGCGACGGTGTCGCCATGCTGCGCCATGTAGAGCTTGGTCGCGGCGGCGATTTCCCGCCCGACCGCCGCCGACGTTCCGGTCATCGGGATGACGACGCCGATCTTGACGGTTTCCTGTGCGGCAGCCGCCGTGGCGCAGAATCCCGACAGTGCAGCGACGATGGCAACGGCCGCGACATGGTTTTGCCGCATATGGCATGGGCGCATGAATGTCGTCTCCTATGGGGTTGCGGCTATTGAGCCGGGAATGGTCGAGATTGCAAGATTGTCCAGCGATATGGGCGTGCCGAGAAATGACACTTTCGTACCATAGTCTCGAAGCAACGGGAGAGCTGCGCAGCTCAAAATAAACCTGCGGGGATTGGGGGTAGAATCGATGAAGAATTCGGCACTGCCGGCGGACTCTGCCTCAGCGCTGATCGACAAGAGGATCCAGGAGCTTGGAGATTGGCGCGGGAAAACGCTCAGCAAAATACGCGAGCTCATCAGGCAAGCAGACCCGCAGATCGTCGAAGAGTGGAAGTGGAGGGGGACGCCGGTCTGGTCCCATGGCGGAATTGTCTGTACCGGAGAAACTTACAAAAGCATCGTCAAGATGACCTTCGCCAAAGGCGCCGCATTGAAGGACCCCGCGCATCTGTTCAATTCCAGTCTGGAGGGGAACGTCCGGCGCGCCATCGATGTTCGCGAAAATGAGAAGATCAACGAACCGGCCCTGAAGACTCTCATTCGGGCCGCAGTGACGCTCAATCTCAAGAACAAACAGTCTGGCTAGCTCGCCAGCCTTCTGCCGCCCGGCGCGGCCCGCCGCGTCAGACCGGCCGAGGTTGACCGAGCCGGCGATCTAGCGCAGGTTTGGTCTCACGGCAGCCACTCTTCCGTGTCAAGATTCGCATCCAAGTCACCGAAATATCAAGAAATTCATGTTGGTCAGGGATATCGCAGAGGCCCTCGGGGCGAAGCTCGATGGCGACGGCGACATCGCCATTGATCGGCTGGTTCATCCGGCATGGGCCGAGCGACCGTCGGACCTTGCCGTGGCCATGAGCCCGCAGGCTGCTGCCGCTTTGGCGCAAACCAAGGCGCACGCGGTCTTGGTTGCTGCGGCGGCGCCACCGCCGCCGCGATCGTTTTCGGCGGTGATCGCCATTACCGAGCCGCGCATGGCGCTGGCGCGGCTGACCGCTTTGTTCGATGCCGGCCCGCCGCATGACGGCGGCATTCATCCGACGGCCGTCATCGCCCCTGACGCGACGCTCGGACCGGATGTTTCAATCGGCGCTTACACGACCATCGGGGCGCGCAGCCGGATCGGCGCCGGAACCAGAATCCTGCCGCAGGTGACGATCGGCGCCGATGTGACCATCGGCGGGCAGGGGCTCATCCATTCCGGCGTGCGGATCGGCCACAATTGCCGGATCGGCGATCGCGTCATCATTCATAGCAACGCGGTGATCGGCGCCGACGGCTTCAGCTTTGCGCCCGACCTGATGTCGGCGACGGCCTTTACCGCCGCGGTGGCGGTGCAGCGGGTCCATTCGCTGGGCAACGTCGTGATCGGCGACGACGTCGAGATCGGCGCCTGCAGCACCATCGACCGCGCCACCCTGGAATCGACGCGGATCGGCCGCGGCAGCAAGATCGACGATCACGTCCATATCGGCCACAACGTCATCATCGGCGAGAGTTGCATTCTGTGCGGCATGGTGGGTATTTCGGGCAGCGTCGTCATTGGCGACCGGGTGCGGCTGGGTGGTGGGGTCGGTGTCGGCGATCACGTGCGCATCGGCGATCAGGCCGTGGTGGCGGCTGGATCCGGCGTCGGCAGCGATGTTGCGCCCGGCGCCTTCGTGTCCGGCTATCCGGCGCAGCCGCACGCCCGCTCGGTCGAACAGCACCTTTATCTCGGCCGCCAGAAGCGGCTTCATGATAAGGTGGCTGCCATGGCGTCTCGGCTGGACGAGCTGGAGAGGGTCGTCGGCCGCACGACCAAGAAGTAACGGGGCTTTGCCGTCATGAGCGACGTAGCCGGCGACGTGATCGCCATCATCGCCAAGAAGAAGCGGGTCGACAAGCCGGCGGTCGAGCTGTCGGACAAGTTGCTCGATCTGGGCCTGGAGTCGCTCGACGCGGTGGAGATGATTTTCGATCTGGAAGAGAAGTTCGACGTCCAGATTCCCTATAACGCCAATACCAACAATCCGCGGACCGAATTCGAAACTGTCGGCGACGTGGTGGCCGCGGTCGAAAAGCTGATCGCGCAGAAGAAATCGTGACCGGCGTGCATCGCGTCGTCGTCACCGGCCTGGGCGCGGTCTCGCCGCTCGGCCACAGCGTCGCCGCTTACTGGGACAACCTGAAGCTCGGCAAAAGCGGGCTCGGCCCGATCACGCTCACGCCGGCGCCCGAGGAACTGACCCAGAAGGTCGCCGCCGAAGTGAAGGATTTCGACCCGCTCAAGCATTTCGCCGAGCGGCAGCTCTCGACGCTCGACCGGGTGTCGCAATTCGCCGTGGTGGCGGCGCGCGAGGCGATCGCGCAATCCGGCCTTACCTTCGACATGCCGCTGTCGCTGCGCACCGCGACCATCGTCGGCACCGGCGTCGGCGGCCAGACCACCCTCGATGAGAGCTTTCGCCGCGTCTATCTGGAAAAGCGGACGCGGGTGTTTCCGCTGACCATTCCCAAGCTGATGGCCAACGCGCCGGCGAGCCAGATTTCGATGGATTGCGGCCTGCGCGGCCCGTCCTTTGCGGTGGCGAGCGCCTGCGCGTCGGCGACCCACGCCATCGGCATCGCCTTCCACATGGTGCGCGCGGGCCTCGTCGATTGCGCGGTGACCGGCGGCACCGAAGCCTGCATCACCTTCGGCACGGTGCGCGGCTGGGAGGCGATGCGGGTGATGGCGCCCGACGTCTGCCGGCCGTTCTCCAAGGGCCGCATGGGCCTGGTGCTCGGCGAGGGCGCCGCCGCGATGGTGCTCGAGCCGCTGGAGCGGGCGCAGGCCCGCAACGCCACGATTTTGGGCGAGATCGTCGGCTTCGGCATGAGCGCCGATGCGGCCGATCTGACCGCGCCCGATCTCGGCGGCATGGTGCGCGCCATGCAGGCGGCGCTTGACGATGCAAAGCTCGGCCCGGCCGATATTCAATACGTCAACGCGCACGGCACCGGCACCGCGGCCAATGACGAGACCGAGACCAAGGCGTTGCACGCGGCGTTCGGGCCGCACGCCAAGAAGCTTGCGATCTCATCGACCAAGTCGATGATCGGCCATGCGCTCGGCGCCGCCGGCGCGCTCGAATTGGTCGCGACGCTGCTCGCGGTGCGTGACGGCATCGCGCCGCCGACCATCGGCTATCTCGAGCCCGATCCGGCCTGCGATCTCGATTACGTGCCGAACGAGGCGCGCGCGCTGCCGATCGAGGCCGCGGTGTCGAACTCGTTCGCCTTCGGCGGGCTCAACGCCGTGCTGGCGGTGAAGAGGTTTTCGTAACAGCAGTGTGGGTGCGAGCAAAACGCCGGCGCTATTGCGACGCAGCGCTTGATGGCTTCACCGCTGGGCAACGCCTACTACTGTTCGTCTGCTTGACTTGGTTTACAATCAAAAGTATTTCAGACGCGTGGGCAAAGTTCGTGCCTCGCACCATGAGACTTCGCTGCTCATCAATTGCAACAGACGATGCTGGACCGCCGCGCGCTGGCAGCGGCCTCGAAAATCGTAAACTAGGGAGCGTGAAATGGTCACCGAAGCGGAACTGACTTCGACGCAGCCCCTGTTCAAAACAATCAGCGCGAACGAGGCCGAAGTCGACCTCGGTCCGCTCGCCCCATTGGTCGGCACCTGGAAGGGATCAGGCGGCTGGAACATTATCGCCGTTCCCGCGCCCGGCGGTGTCGAGGCGTTCACGCTCCTGGTCGAGCCGATCATCGACACGATTACCTTCAAGCCGATTCTGGCGCTCGTTCCCAATCGCGGCGGCGACGTCGGAGTGATGCAGATTCCCGGTCTTTATTACGAGCAGACGGTCTACCAGCAGACGGCGCCGACACAGCTCATGCATATCGAGAACGGCATGTGGCTCTTGATGCCGCTGCCGCAGCCGCCGATGGCAGGCTCGTCAAAGCCGCCGGCGAATTTGGTGCCGCAGGTGGCGCGGTTGAGCACGATTCCGCACGGTAATTCCCTCGTTGCCGTCGGCGGCGTGACGCAAAGCAACGGCGGCCCGACCATCCCGACCAACAGCGCTTTCCCGGACGTCGGACAGGTGCCCTTCCTGCCCGGCTACACCGATCCTTACATGCGCCAGAAGATCAATACGACGGATATGAACAAGGTGCTGCGGGACGCAAACCAGGGCGTGCTGATCCGGCAGACGACCACGCTCGACGTTTCGACCGCCAATGGCGGCGGCGTCGCCAACATTCCCTTCATCCAAGCCCATGCCGAAGCCCGCAACTTCAAATGTACGTTCTGGATCGAAACCGTTGGCGATTTACTGGGCAAGCGGCTGCAATACTCCCAGCAGGTCGATATGTTCTTTATAAGCCGTCCCGATGGCGAGGGATTGGTGAAGTGGCCGCACATCACCGTCAGCACGCTCGCGAAGCAAACCCCGGTCTCCTAGCACTACTTTGGCAGTTCATAAATCTGGGAAATTTTAATCTCATAGAGAGGGGTAGGACACCTGGGATCGGCCGATAAAGGGAGCGAATTCAACGACCCTGGAGCACAATTTTCCTGCCGATCGTCGCTATTCGGCTAATCTGCCAAAGTAGTGCTAGAGGGCGTGGCCGAAGTCAGGCTGCCGTGGTCGTCCGCCCGCCGGTGAAAAGGTTTTCGGGTGTCCCGTGCCTTGAATTGTACGGCGGAATGCCGTACATCATAGGCAACCCAAGGGGGAGCGCCAATGCCACAGCAGCACGGCCGCACGGCCCGCATCGAGGCTCGCATTGCGCCCGACGCCTTGGCCGCCGTCAGGCGCGCTGCGGAAATTCAAGGCCGCAGTGTCAGTGACTTCGTGGTCGCCGCGGCAGAGGAGGCGGCCAATCGGACAATCGAGCAGGCGCACATCATCCGGCTCTCGCTCGAGGACCAACGCCGCTTCGCGGAGGCTATTCTCAACCCGCCGGCGCCTGTACCGGCGCTGCGCCGTGCCTTTCGCCGTCACCGTAAGCTGATCAAAACATCGCGGTGACGGGCACGTTCGTCATCGAGCCGCTTGCTGGGCAAGATCGTTCGGCTTTTGCCAGTGGTGCGCTGCCGCTCGACCGTTACCTTACAGATCAAGCCTCCCAGGATGTGAGGCGGCTGGTGGCGAGCTGCTTCGTGGCTGTCGAATCGGCGACGAACACGATTGCCGGCTATTACACGCTCGCCGCTGCAAGTGTGCGCGCGGGCGATCTGCCGGAGGAGATCGTTAGGCGCTTGCCGCGCTATCCCCTATTGCCTGCCGCGCTGGTTGGCCGTCTTGCCGTCGATCAGCGTTTTCAACGTCGCGGAGTGGGTAGCGCGCTCCTCGCCGATGCAGCCCTCCGGGCGCTCAGAGGCGACGTCAAGGCTTTCGCACTCATTGTCGAGGCCAAGGACGCGGATGCCGTCAGCTTTTACCGGCATAACGGCTTTCAACCGTTTGCCAGTCGCGCCGAGGCACTTTTCCTGCCGTTGGCGACCGCCAGGAAGGCAGCTGCAACGCGGACAAAATGAAATTCTACGGGATCGAAGCTCTGATACCGTGTCACCAGCGCCCACAGTGCAAACAGAGGAAGAAGCGCTACGCCGCGCTCGTCGTCCGGCCGCCGCCCTTCGTTCCAAGGCGCTTGTCGAGGTAGGCGCTGATCGAGCTCATCAGCGGCTCGATCTTGCCGTCGAAGAAGTGGTTGGCGCCAGGCACGACCTTCTGCTCGATGACGATGCCCTTTTGCGTCTTGAGCTTTTCGACGAGCGTGGTCACGTCGCGGTGCGGCACCACGGCGTCCTTGTCGCCGTGGATGATCAGCCCCGAAGACGGGCAGGGCGCGAGGAACGAAAAGTCGTAAAGGTTGGCCGGCGGCGCGATCGAGATGAAACCCTCGATTTCCGGCCGCCGCATAAGGAGCTGCATGCCGATCCAGGCGCCGAACGAAAAGCCGGCGATCCAGCAGCTGCGCGCTTCCGGGTTGACCGACTGCGCCCAGTCGAGGGCCGCCGCGGCATCGGAGAGTTCGCCGATGCCGTGGTCGAAGCCGCCCTGGCTCCTGCCGACGCCGCGGAAATTGAAGCGCAGCGCCGAAAAGTTGCGGTGCACGAAGGCGTAGTAGATCTGATAGACGATCTGGTGGTTCATCGTGCCGCCGAATTGCGGGTGCGGATGCAGCACGATGCCGATCGGCGCGTTTTTCTGCCGCGCCGGATGGTAGCGGCCCTCGATACGGCCGGCAGGTCCGACGAAGATGACCTCGGGCATTGGGATCAGACCTCGGTTAGAACGAACGGCGCGGCGACTTGACGGTGCCAGGAGGGGCGCCTAAGTCTTTCAAACGCCTTGAAAATTTTGGCAGCGCCCAAGTGCGCGGCGCCGCGCAAGCGGGGTTGCGGCGACTTTTAGCACAGGCGGGGGTACAAAAAGCAAGCATTCCGAACGGGATTTGAGCGCGATACGCATGGTCGACCGCTTCTATTTCGACTGGAACGCCACCGCGCCATTGCGGCCGCAAGCCGCAGCGGCGTTGGCACAGGCGCTTGCGGTTGCCGGCAATCCGTCCTCGGTGCATGCCGAGGGCCGCGCCGCACGGCGGCTGGTCGAACGGGCGCGCGAGCAGGTTGCCGTTCTGGTCGGTGCCGAGCCCGGCAACGTGTTCTTCACCTCGGGTGGCACCGAGGCGAACATGCTGGCGCTCACGCCAGCGATTGAAGCCGCGCAGGAAAAACAACCGCGCGACCGGCTCTTGCTCTCGGCGATCGAGCATTCATCGGTGCGCACCGGCGGCCGGTTCGCCGCAGGCATGGCCGAGGACGTTCCGGTCAAGCCTGACGGCCGCATAGACCTTGACGCGCTGGCCGGCGCCGTAGCCCGAGCCGCGCGGCCGCTGGTTTCGCTCATGCTCGCCAACAATGAAACCGGCGTGGTGCAGCCGGTGGCCGAGGCCGCGGCGATCACCCACGCGGCGGGCGGACTTATTCACGTCGACGCGGTCCAGGGGCCCGGACGCATCGCCTGCGATATCGGCGCACTCGGCGCCGACCTGCTGACGATTTCGGCGCACAAGCTTGGCGGCCCAAAGGGCGTCGGCGCCTTGGTGCGGCGCGCCGACGATATTCACTTTCCCGTGCCGCTGATCCGGGGCGGCGGCCAGGAGCGCGGCTTGCGGGCCGGCACGGAAAACGTCGCCGGGATCGTGGGGTTCGGGGCTGCGGCGGCTGCCGCCCGCGAAGCGTGGCTTGCCGAGACCGAGCGGATGCGGACCTTGCGCGATGCGCTGGAAACCGGGCTTAAGGCCATCACGCCGCAGGCCGTGATCTTCGGCGAAGCGGCTGAGCGCCTGCCCAACACCACCTTGTTCGCGCTCGAAGGCATGAAGGCCGAGACCGCGGTCATCGCCTTCGACCTCGAAGGCATCGCGGTGTCCTCCGGCGCCGCCTGCTCGTCCGGCAAGGTGCAGCCGTCCTATGTCCTTGCCGCGATGGGAGTTTCGCCGGCGCTCACGCGCGGCGCGGTGCGCGTGAGCCTGGGCTGGACCACGACCGAGGCCGATATCGAGCGCTTTCTCGCCGCTTGGAGAAAGCTCGCAACTGCATTATCTAAGGGGCGTAGTATCGCGGCCTAAACGGCTGCATGACAACCGATTTTGAGGGCCGTTGGAACGGTTCCACGGCCTGCATGGGGTAAGCCGGCAAAGGACCAAATCCGAGCCAGAACATTACCATAACCGACTAAATCCAACCCGCGGTCCTTGAAACCGTGAGCGGAGGGACGAATGCCGGCAGTGCAAGAGACCGTCGAACAGGTCCGCCGTATCGACGTCGATCAGTATAAGTATGGATTCGAGACGCTGATCGAGTCCGAGAAGGCCCCGAAGGGCCTCTCCGAAGATATCATCCGGTTCATTTCGGCGAAGAAGAGCGAGCCCGATTGGATGCTGGCGTGGCGGCTCGACGCCTACCGGCGCTGGCTGACCATGCGCGAGCCGAAATGGGCCAAGGTCGAATACGGCCCGATCGACTACCAGAACATCCATTACTACGCGGCGCCCAAGCGCAAAGAGGGGCCGAAGTCGCTCGACGAGATCGACCCC
>JASHWN010000376.1 GCA_030044035.1 Xanthobacteraceae bacterium | reverse complement strand
CCAACAGCTTGGCGTTGGGCAGGCGCGCCAACAGCTCGGCGGCATCTTTGAGCTGCCGCGGCGCGTGATACTCGAACGGCGCTGGCTTCATTGTCCCGAACGCGACTGAGCGAAGGGGGCAAACTAAAGCGTTTTCCGATCGAAGTGAATCGGCGCCGCAAGCGCGAAATTCCCTGCTGGCAGCGAATTCTGGGGGGATTTTTGCGGTTTTTCCCCTTTTCGGCCGATTTCGCGCCAAGAACATGAACGAAATCAAGACTTTGCAAGGAAATTCCCTACGCAATGGAGCAGGGAATTCTTTCCCGTTAGCAAGGAATAGCAGGGAATTTGGCGGCGCAGCCAAACGCGATCGGCATTTGGCGGGCCAGGTTTAATCGGCATCCGCTCTACATCGGGTCGCGCGAGGCGTGGCGACGACATACAGGCTGCCTCTGCCCGCTTGCGGGCAGAGGATGCGGCGCGCGTGCCATGTCGGCTTTCGGAGCACAGCGGAAGTGATGCGATCACTCCCATGTAGCGATTGACCCAACCCGGAAGTCGAAGCGTCGAGTTTGCTGCAACGCACATCAATTCTCGATGAAGTGATAGGGTTGTCGCCGTCGGGGGTAGCGCCATGAGGCGCTGGCAGATCACCACTATCCTCGGCAGTGATGTAGCACTGAGGGAGCTGGAATAATGGACCCTGAGGACAATAAATATAACTGGCCACATGCCACCGTCATGCTGGTCGATGCTTTGCGGAGTTATATTCGAATTTCAGAACAGACCCGCAGAGACCTATTGGAGCTTACGGGGCATTCCGACATCGACGAGCCGCACCTTAATCGGTGTCGCGCTTCGCTGAAAGAAATCGAGGAGAAACAAGTCGATCCATTTCTCAATGGTAATCGTGGTCCACCCGAAGAATTGCCGCCATAAGTGCGGCCGAACGAATGGGCAGGAGGTTAGCAATGCAAGTTTGGGAGCGTCTATTCCCGAGGTCAGACGTTCGTAAAGCATTTCGGGAAATCGATAACCTGAAACAATCGCTACCCTCCGACGCTTTCTTTATACAACTTGGATTTGACGCAATCAAAATTGAGCTGCGGCAGCGTTTAGCACAAAATCCGGATCGTCTTTCTTGGGCGCTACAACACGGACAAAAACTTGAACATACTGTTCTTATTCAAGCACGAAACATTGCGTTGAATGAGCTTGCCTCTGGTATGCATATGACATTCGGAACTCGTAAAACGATGACAGGAGATGGTCTTGTTTCGTTGTTTCACTTCCTGACATCTCGCTTTGAGGAAGAAGGGATTGAAACGTCCGAGCAGGCCAAAGAAGCGAAGATTGGCCTGCAGGAAATGATCAACGAGCGGTTCGGACCATAAATCATCATCATAGGGGTGCCCTCAGTGGCGAAGTTGCTCACCAAGGATTAAACAGCGTCCAGCCCAAACATGCTGACCAAAGCACCGGCATCGAAGTAGTGAAGAATCGCTGCACGAGTCCCCGGAGCGAACAGGCTGTCAGCTGACGGCGCGTGCGTGGACGATCTCGCGCGCTTCGACCGGCCGCACATCGGACGCATCGAGGGTCACGACGGCAACGGTATCGCCCGACAGCGTCGTGAACTCAACCTCGTAGCCCGCACCTTCCTGATGCACCAATACGACGGTGCCAACGTCACCCACGGCAAGCTGCGCGTCGGGCAAATCGCGTTTGAGCACCACCAGATCCATTTCATCCATCATGGCGCAACCGTTCTCCTCGGGACCAACGTCGCCAGCCGCGGAATGCTGTCCTTCGACTCCACAAACCATACCACACGCACGACCGGCGTGCGACCGTCAGGCGCCGCCAAAGGCCCATCGATCTCATATCGGGTTCCGAAACGGGTTTGGTGTGATGCGGTGACATCATTTGCCGCTGCATGCGCGATTATGGCATCGCGCAAACCTGCCAGTCTTGGGCACGAAACCCGAAAGTCTCGAGGAAGCGTGCTTTGGCGCGCCCACCGGGATGGCGAAAGCTCAGGAGGTAATTGACGATCTTGGCCTCAGGGACAACTGCACGATCCAGATGAGGCAATCGCGGCATTCAATGTTTGCCTCAGGTATCGGGGAGAGGCGAAGGTTGCTACGCCGTCTTGATGCCGAGATCGGCCTGTTCCTTGGCGTAGGCCGCGTCCATACGCGGCGACACGCCGCGCTTGGCGAGTTCGGCGGCAAAGATGCGGCGGACCTCCGGCTTCTCGTCGATATAGTCGACCTGATCGCCGCCGACGCGCCGGCTGATCCAGGCCTTCGGCACACCCTGCGCGTTACGGATGGCGACGCCCTCGTGCTTGAAGGCCAGATAGCGCGCCGGCGTGGCGCCGGAATTGAAGTGTTGGTGGAACCACATATTGGGCGGCACGATCAGGGTGCCGACCTCCCACTCGTAGCGCTGCGGCTCCTCGCCTTCCGGCCACATCAGCGAGTAACCCTCGCCCGACAGCACGATGACGTGGGCGCCCGGCCCGTGCGCGTGCGCCTTCTTGTAGGTGCCGATCGGGAACTGCGAGATGTGGCTGTTCATCGAGCCGCGGGCCAGATTGAAGCGGATATGGCCGCCGCCGGCGCCGCGCTCGGCCGCGGTGATCAGCGGAATGTTGACCGCGTCGGGCACGAAATTGGTGGTGAGCAAAAAGCCCTTCTGCTCGCCCTTGGACGAGAAATAATCCGGCTCGCCGGAGAAGCGGTCCTTGAAGTCGTATTTGGTGTTGAAGATGAAATCGATGTCTTCGTAGAGATTGATCACCGGCGGCGCATTGGTGACGGCGACGTAGCGCACCGGCTCGCGGCCCGAGCCGTTGAAATGCTGGTGATTGCAGTTGAGCGGAATGGCGAACAGCGCGCCTTCCTT
>JASHWN010000375.1 GCA_030044035.1 Xanthobacteraceae bacterium | reverse complement strand
TTTTCGTACCAGTCGCGCATGATGGCGAAGCGCCGGAACAGATCGACATCCTCGTCGCGCGCGGCGAGCGCGATCAGATCGACCATGCCGGGCGTCTCGGACTTGGCAAGCACGCGCGGCGCATATTGCGGGTCGATCATCACCACGTCGGCATCGATGGCCTTGAGCTGCGCGATGCCCTGGCGCAGCTCGGCCGCATGCGGCGCCAGCGGATTATCGCGCAGCACCGAATTGGTGCCGACCTGCCAGAGCACGAGCTGCGGATGCTCGGCGATGACGCCGGTTGCAAAGCGCGCCAGCATGTCGGGCGCCTCCTCGCCGTTGACGCCGCGATTGAGCACGGTGATGGCGTGCCCGGGCAGCAGCTTTTGCAGCTCGACGGCGAGCCGGCTCGGATAGGTCGCGGCGGGCGAGGACGCACGGGCACCGGCGGTCGAAGACGAGCCGATCGCGACGATGACGAGCGGCTCGCCGGCGGCAAGCCGCCGCGCCGTGTGCCGCAATGGGTGATCGAGCCGCGCCAAGTTCGCCGGCCCGCGGCAAACGACCGCGCCGCTGCCGCCAGGCGGCGAGCCGTCGGGAGAGTTGGCAAGCGGGGCGGTCTGCGGATGCAGGACGGCGGGTTTGGCATCTTGCGGACGCGGCTGGTTTGGCGCGGCCAGCACCGGGATCGCCAACGGCGTGGCCGCAATTGCCGCCGGAATGGCGGTCACGGCCAGGCCATGCTGGCCGGCGGCGGTTTGCGCGCGCGCCGCGGTGAGCGTGCCGAGAATCGCGGCGGCCGCCGCGGTCCAGGCCAGCCAGCTTGACGCTATTCTTCGGTTACCTTCGTTGCCCGGCATAACAACTCGTTATCGTAATCGCCTCATGGCGTCAGACGCGCCGCAGTGACGATCTGAAACGCCAGCGCCCTCCCTATACAATCGTGAACCTTGCGCGCCATATCATACTTCTTGGTGGCCGCATAGAGATCAAACACCCCTTCTTCACTCCAATGGCGCATGATCTCCAGCCGATCAAACAACAGCGCGCCATGCTCCTGCGCCACCCAGCGCATCACGTCCGCATAGGCCGTGACGTCGAGCACGGCGGTGGTGTGCGGGCTATATTGCATGTCCAGCAGATCGACATCGGCGCCGGCGGCATTGATCGCCGCGACACCGGCGGCGAGATTGGCGCTGAAAGTGTCCGGTTCGACGCCGCTCAGCGCATCGAACGTGCCGGCTTGCCAGATCACCAGCGCCGGCTTGTCGTCGGCCATGATCTTTTGCAGTGCAGCAACCATCTGCGCCGTGGTCTGCCGCGACGCAACATGGGTAGTAACCTTGACTGTGGTGCCAGGCAGCTGTTGCTTGAGCGCCGCTTCGAGCCGCGCCGGGTAGGCGAACTGCGCGCCGTCGGGTCCCGGCAGGGTCGACGAGCCGGTGCCGATGACGCTGACGTCGAGGTGGTGCTGTTCCTTGATCTGCTGCGCGACACGGGTCAGCGCATTGTCGCTGGCGACGAGCGAAGGCGGCACAGCACATTCTTCGGCGCCCGCCACCGCCGCCCCGTTCGCCAGCGTGAGCGCGGCGAGAAGCGCGATGATGAATTTCATGTCTCGCCCCCGGCTAGGGTCCCCTGGACGGTTTGCGCCCTTTTCTGTTGCGTGCGTCCCTCGATGTTCTTGTACCACGAGATCAGGGTCGCTGTCGCGATCATGATGAGGATGCCGGCGAGGCTGATTGCAGCCTGCACGAGCGGCCCGCCCGACCATTGGCTGATGATGAATTGCCCGGCGAAGGCCAGGAACACGCCGAGGCAGAAAATCTCCAGCGAATGCTGACCGCAGCGGATCGCCGGCTGCAGGATCGGCCATTTCAGGCCGGGCCAGTCCTGCGGCACGAACCGCACCGTGATGGCAGCCAGCGCCAGGAAATGGGCAAACCGCAGCACGTCCAGATTGGTCTTGTCGATCGGATAGATCAGTTCGCCGAGCCAATTCGGCACCAGAAACTTCAGCGAGTCGAAGTGCCAGGTCAGCGTCACGTCCAAGCCAAACAGCAGATAAGCGACCGCGATCGCCAATACGATGGGAGAGCGCAGGAAGGCGCCGAGCCGCTGCGCGCCGCCGATCGCGCACCATGCGCCGAACACGAACAGCAATTGCCAGGCGAACGGATTGAAGAACCACACGCCGTTCGGATAGGCCGGTATGTTGATGTCGTAGTGCAGCGCCAGCAGGTAGACGATCGCCGAGCCGATCAGCGCCAAGGCGGGCTGCCGCAACAGCACGAACAACATCGGCGGGAACAGCAGCAACAGCACGATGTAAAGCGGCAGCACGTCCATGTTGACGGGTTTGAACTTCAGCAACAGCGCCTGATAGATCGTGACGTCCGGCTGCTTGAGAAAGCCGAGGATATTCATCTCTTCGGCATAGAGCGGATTGTCGAACGTCGCCGCCACATAGGCGATCTCGGCCATGAAGATAGTGAACAGAAAAATGTGGGCGACGTAGATCTGCCAGGCCCGGCGCAGGATGCGGGCGCTGGAAACAATGAAGCCGCGCTCGCGCATGGCGCGGCCGTAAACGAAGGCCGCCGTGTAGCCGGAGATGAAAATGAAGATCTCGGTGGCGTCGGAAAAGCCGTAATTGCGGATGGTGAACCAGTTGACGACGTTTTCCGGAATGTGATCGAGGAAGATCAGCCACAGCGCGATGCCGCGGAACAGGTCAAGCCGCAGATCGCGGCCGCCCGGCAGCGTCAGCTCGGGCGCCGCCGCCGCGGCCGAGACCGCAGCCGCGCGCAGACGCGCGGCCCTGCCGTTGGCGAACGCCTCCGGCCAGCGCAGCAGCGAGGTCAGGCCTAATCCAGGGATCACGGCGATCTTCGTCACTCGGTTGGCGGGCGCGGCTTAAGCTTGAGAAAGCGTACCCGCACGGTTATTGCAACAATGCGGCGGAATCTATTCACTTATCCGGGGATTTTCACGGGCCGCCGGCGCCGGAATGTCCGGCGCTGCCGAATGGCCGGCCTGCAGCGATCCGGTCTGGCCAGACGCAGCGCAGAGCGCGAGGAACCGCACCATGTATCGTGCCGTCACCCGCAGGATCGAGGTCGTGGTCACCCCGCGCTTTGCCGCCGACCGGTCGTCGCCGGAGAACAATTATTTCTTCTGGGCCTACACCATCTCGATCACCAACCAGGGCAGCGAGACCGTGCAGCTCAAGACGCGGCACTGGCGCATCACCGACGCCAATGGACGGCACCAGGAGGTCCGCGGCGCCGGAGTTGTGGGCGAAGAGCCGGTGCTCAAAGCGGGCGAGGCGTTCGAGTATACCAGCGGAGTGCCGCTGCAGACGCCGTCGGGCTTCATGACGGGCAGCTATGGCATGGTCAGCGCCAGCGGTGAGCATTTCGACGTCGAGGTGCCCGCCTTCTCGCTCGATTCCGCCGAGATCAGACGAACGCTGAACTGAGCGGTCGTCGACGCAAGGCTCGTCTTCCGCCTCATCGATTCATTGTCATCACCCGCGAAAGCGGGTGATCCAGTATCCACCGCCGCTTGAGCG
>JASHWN010000374.1 GCA_030044035.1 Xanthobacteraceae bacterium | reverse complement strand
GGCAGGCCGTAGCTGTTCACCATCAAGTCGTTGTCGGTGAAGGTCGGCGCCTGCAGATAATTCGCCCGGCGCACCGCAATCGGATCGATGCCGATCTCGCGCGCCATCTGGTCGAGCAGGCTCTCGAAGGCGAAGCGCACGTCGACCGTGCCGTGGCCGCGGAACGCGCCGCATGGCGGCGTATTGGTGAGCACGCGCTTGCCGATGTAGCGGACGTTGTGCAGGTCGTAGATGGCGTACAGCATCGAGCCGGCATAGAGGATCGTCACGATGCCGTAGCCGGAATGCGCGCCGCCGCGCTGGATGCACTCGCATTCGACGCCGGTGATGCAGCCGTCCTTGCGCAGGCCGATTTTCAGCCGGATGTCGGTCTCCGGCCGGCCGCGATGGGTAATGAACGTCTCTTCGCGGTTGACGACGAGGCGGACGCAGCCGCCAGCCTTGCGGGCGAGCAGCGCCGCGATCAGCTCGACGTTGAGCGCCTCGGTGCGGCAGCCAAAGCCGCCGCCGACATGCGGCTTGACCACGCGGATGCGCGACATGTCCATGTCGAGAACCTGCGCCAGCATCAGGTGCACGTAGTAGGGCACCTGGGTCGAGGCATGCACGGTCATGCGGTCGCGCACCGCGTCGTAATCGGCGAGCGCGGCGTGCATCTCCATCTGGTTCTGGCAGACCTCGGCGCAATTATAGGTCGCTTCGCGCACGAGGTCGGCGGCGGCGAACGCCGCTTCGACATCGCCGATCTCGAAATAAACGTCGCGCTCGATGTTCTTGGCGCGTTGCACATGAAGCGCGATGGCATCGTCGGCCAGCGCCTCACGCGCGGTGTGATAGGCGGGCAGCTCGCGCACTTTGAGCTTGATGCGGCGCACCGCTTCTTTGGCGGTGGCATCGTCGATCGCCGCGACCGCGGCGACCGGCTCGCCGCGATAGCGCACGCGGTCGCGCGCCAGCGGGTGCTCGCTGCGGGCGATCGGCAGCACGCCGAACGTCTTGTCGCAATCGGTGCCGGTGACGATCGCCTTCACGCCGGGAAGCTTGGCGGCCTCTGAAACATCGACCTCGAGAATTTCGGCATGCGAACAGGGACTGCGGAAGATGCGCCCTGCGAGGCTGCCGGGCACCAACAGATCGGCGGTGTATTTGGCGCGGCCCGAAACCTTGTCGGGTCCGTCGATCATCGGCACATAATCGCCGATGTTATGCGCGGGGAGAATTTGGTTTATGACGCTCACGGCGTCAGGCCCTGTGCGCAGAGCTCCGCCGCGTGCTGCACCGCCTCGATGATCTTCACGTAGCCGGTACAGCGGCAAATGTTACTGCCGAGCGCCTCGCGAATCTGGTCTTCGCTCGGGCGCGGATTGCGGCGCAGGAGGCCGGCCGACGCCATGATGAAGCCGGGCGTGCAATAGCCGCATTGCGAGCCGAGCTTTTCGTGAAAGCCGCGCTGCACGGCGGAGAGGCGGCCGTCGACCGCAAGCGACTCGACAGTGTCGACGCGCCGGCCGTCGACGCGCGCGGCGAGCGTCAGGCATGAGAGCAGCGGCCGATCGTCGACCAGCACCGTGCAGGCGCCGCACTCGCCGCCGTCGCAGCCTGTTTTCGTTCCGGTAAGGCCGACGATTTCCCGCAAATAATCCAACAACAGCACGTTGTCGCTCACCGCGTCGGTGCGGGCGCGGCCATTGAGCGTGAGCGAAAGCATGCGCGGCATGCGGCAAAAATCGCGTTTCTGTTTATGCGGTTCCATACCAGCATCCGCGGTCCACTTCAAATCACGAGCGCGGACCGAACCGTTAAACCAGCGCTGACGGAACTGGTCAGGCCCTCTCGACGATGGCTGCGGCGCCTTCCATAATGCGGGCCGGTGTGAGGGTGCAGGTTCCGTGAAAATTTTATCATTCCAGTCGGGTCTTCACGACGCCTCGGCTGCGGCGTTCGAAGATTACCGGCTCGTTGCCGCCGTCCAGGAAGAGCGGCTGCGCCGCGAAAAGGGCTGGGGCGACGACGTGCCCTGGCTCGCCATCGACGAGGTCTTGCGCATCGCCGGCTGGGCGCGCAACGAGGTCGACGTCATCGCAGCTATTCGCGGCGTGTTTCCGCTGCATTATTTCTCATTCTCGCTGCCGCACGATCTTTATTACACGGTGCGCAAGCACATCGGCCGCGAGCGGCGCAACCGCGATCTGTCGCACGCCATGATCCGCAGCGGCCGCGACGAGCGGCGGCTGTTCCGCGCCGACCGCTTTCTCGCCGAGAACGGCTTCCGCGACGACGTCGTGATGCACTTCGTCAACCATCACGAAGCCCACGCGCTCGCCGCCTTGTTCTTCACCGATTGGGACGATGCGCTGATCTATACGGCCGACGGCGTCGGCGACAATGTCAGCTACAGCGTGCGCAGCCTGCAGGGCGGCGAGCTCAAATGCTTGTTCGGCGGCGACGAATGGCTGAAAGTTAAGCGTGCGCCGAGGAACAGCCTGGCCACGGCCTACGGTCACGCCACCACTGCGGCCGGTTTTCGCATGTGGCGTCACGAGGGCAAGCTCACCGGGCTGTCGGCGTGCGGCGAACCAAAGCTGCGCGACGCGATGGCCCGGCATTTCCGGCTCGGCGCCGACGGCCTGATCGGCTGCGATTTCACCAGTTGGCGGGTGATGGAAAAGCACCTCCACGCCATCTGCCGCGGCGCGAGCCGCGAGACGATCGCCGCCTCGATCCAGCAGCTGGTCGAGGATTTGATCTCTGGCGCCGTCGGTCACTGGCTGTCGCGCACCAAGGCGAAGCGGCTGGCAGTCGCCGGCGGACTGTTCGCCAATGTGCGGCTCAATCGGCTCCTTGCCGAAACGCTGCCGATCGAGGAAATTTTCATCTATCCGGCGATGGGCGACGATGGCTTGGCGGTCGGCGCGGCGCTCTGCTTCCTGCGCGACCGCGATGGGACTGATGCGTGGCTGCGCCAGCGCCGGCGTCTCGACAACGTTTATTTCGGCCAGGATTTCGACGCGCGCATCGACGCCGTGCTGGCCGATGCGCCGGACGTGCAGCGGCTGCCCGGCAATCCCGTCGAGCTGGCAACGCGCTTGGTCGAGCACGGCGCTGCCGGCGCGGTGTTCGTCGGCCGCATGGAACACGGGCCGCGCGCGCTCGGCGCCCGCAGCATCATAGCGAGCCCGACCGATCCGACCATCAATGACCGGTTGAACCAGCGGCTCGACCGCTCCGAATTCATGCCGTTCGCGCCCTATGTGCTCGAAGAGGACGCCGCGCGCGTTTTCGAGATCACGCCGGTCAACCGCTACGCGGCGCGGTTCATGACAATCACTTGCGCGGTGCGGCCGGAATGGCGCGGGCGCATTCCGGCGGTCGTGCACGTCGACGATACGGCGCGGCCGCAGATCATTCGCGACGCCGACAATGCGCTGTTCGCCGCGATCTTGCGGCGGTTTCGCGACCGCACCGGCATTCCGGTGCTGATCAACACCAGCTTCAATGTGCACGAAGAGCCGATCGTCAACCGCCCGGAAGAATGCCGGCGCGCGCTGATCGACGGCCGCGTCGATTTCGTGGTGACGCGGCAGGCGGTTTATCTGACCAAGCGCGCGATGGCTGAATTTCATGCTGCAACCGGCGTCGAGGAAAAACGCGCGGCGTTCGCGCCGGCAGCAGCGGCGGCGCTCACTGCGGCCGAAACCGGGCGATAACGTCTTCGGGAATGCGCTGCGCTTTCATGCGCGACGGATCGGCCGGATCGCGCGCGGCCCATACCCGCGTCTCGCGGCCCTCGACCGCAAGCTCGCCGCGGACCACGAGCCGATGCTCGACGTCGAAGCTCGAGCGGCGGAAGTCGCTCACCCGCGAGGTCTGATCGACGACGTCGCCGAACCGCGCCGGCGCGATGAAGGTCGCACCGGCGTCGACCAGCGGCAGCCCGACGATGCCGAAGGCGGCGGCGAGATCGGGCGGCTTCACGCCGAGGGCGGCTTCGAACAGCATCCAGGTGCCCCAATCGAAAAATTCGAAGAACCGGCTGTTGAACGCCATGCCGGCCGGGTCGCAGTGCGACCACTCGATGGTGAATTGCCGGCGGTGCACGAAATCGGCCATCGTTCGCTCTCTCGCAACCGATCAAGCGCGACGGCGCGGCGATGTCAAACAACCACCCGTTCGTCATTGCCGGGCTTGACCCGGCAATCCATGCTGCGGTTGGGCGTGCACTTGTCGTGAGCACGCAATCCGGCACTTCAGCATGGATGCGCGGGTCGAGCCTGGTCGAGCCCGCGCATGACGATGCCCAGAATCATGACGGGCGAGCTTGCGCAAGCCCGCCCGTCACGTTCTCAGCGCTGCTACCGCGGCTGGGAACCAGGATCAAGTCCACCTGCGGCACGATGCCGGTAGCGGCCTCGGCACCGCGGCCGAACCTGACCTTGGCGATCTCTCGCTTTCGGCAGAGCCAAACGCAAGCGATCTGAAAGTCATGATAGCGCACGCCGTGCGGCCCGCAAGAAAAACCGTGCGTTGAAGCGCGAAACGCGTGTGCTGGGGATAACTTTGGGGATTTTTCAGGTGTTGTTTCCCGGATGCGGTGCAGCAAAAGCGCGTTTACGCGCATCTTCGACGCGCTGTGGCGGTGCACCGCTGATCCGGGACCTTCATAGACTCGGCGTTTGTAACGGTCCCGGGTCTGCAGCGCACCACTTCGCTCCGCTTCGTGCTGCGCCGCGCCCGGGAAACGTCCGACGAGGCTCGTCGGCCGGTCCTTGACGCATGCCCTTGGAACCACCAAGCTTAGGGCATGGCGGCGGAGTTTTCGACGTCGGTGGTTGCGGTAAGCGACTGCCGCATCCGGCTGATGCGCGGCGGCGCAGGCGATCCGCTCATTTATCTGCATGGTGCCAGCGGCGCCGCGTGGCTGCCGTTCCTGCAGCAGCTTGCGGCGAAATACGACGTGATCGCGCCGGAGCATCCCGGCTTCGGCGAATCCGACACGCCGGACTGGCTCGATAACATCCACGACCTCGCCTACTTCTATCTCGACCTGTTCGCCGCGCTGCAACTCGACCGCATCAACCTGGCCGGCAATTCGCTCGGCGGTTTTATCGCCGCGGAAATCGCCGTGCGCTCGACGCAGCGGCTCGCTTCGCTGACGCTCTGCGACGCGGCCGGCCTTTTTGTCGACGGCGCCGCGCAGCTCGATCCGTTTCTCGTCACCGACGAAGCGCGGCTGCGCTCGTTCTTCTACGATCCCAAACGCGCCGACGCGATGATTGCCCGCGTGCTCGATCCCAAGCTCGAGGAGACGGCGCTGAAGAACCAGGCCACAGTCGCCAAGCTCTCCTGGCAACCGCGCAGCCACGATCCGCATCTCGGCAAATGGCTGCACCGCATCGACGTGCCGACGCTCGTCATCTGGGGCGATCACGACCGGCTGTTCCCGCTGCAGCATGCCCAAAGTTTCGCCAAGGCTATACCCGGCGCCAAGCTCGTGGTGATTCCGAAATGCGGCCATGTTCCGCAGATCGAAAAGCCCGACGAGTTCGTCGCCGCGCTGGAAAGTTTTTTGACCGCCCGGCAAAAGGCGGCATGAGGACATCTGATGAAATTTTTCAATTTCCATCTGATGCCGTATGCGCACGCCGATCTCGACGAGATCGGCCGCCACGGCACGGCCTGGGTCACTTACCCCAACAGCCATTACGATCCGGAAAAGGGCGCCGAGCTCTATGACGACTACCTCGACCAGATGGAGTTCGCCGACCAGCTCGGCTTCGACGGCGTCTGCCTCAACGAGCATCATCAGACCGCCTACGGCCTGATGCCGATCCCGGGCGTGATCGCCGGCGCGCTGGCGCGCAGCGTCAAGCGCGCCAAGATCGCGATCCTCGGCCGCGCCCTGCCGCTGACCAACAATCCGCTCAACATCGCCGAAGAATACGCCATGCTCGACAATCTGACGCGCGGCCGGCTGATCGCCGGCTTCGTGCGCGGCATCGGCGCCGAGTATCATTCGTCGGGCGTCAATCCGGCGGCCTCGCAGGAGCGCTTCGCCGAGGCGCATGATCTGATCGTGCGCGCCTGGACCGAGCCTGGCCCGTTCGCCTATGCGGGCAAGCACTATCAGTTCCGCTACGTCAATCCGTGGCCGCGGCCGTATCAAAACCCGCATCCGCCGATCTGGATTCCGTCGCAGGGCTCGGGCTCGACCATCCGCTGGGCGGCGCGCATGCGCTACACCTATTGCCAGACGCTGTCGCCGATCGCCGCGGTGGCGCGGTTCTTTCAGCTCTACCGCGACGAGGCCGCAAAGGCCGGCTACGAGGCGGCGCCCGACCAGCTCGCCTGGTCGAACACGATCTATGTCGGCGAGACCGACAACAAGGCGCTGCGCGAGGCGCGGCCGCATCTCGAGGCGCTGGTCAATTATTTTCTGAAAATGCCGACCGAGATGCTGCTGCCGCCGGGCTACACCGACGTCGCCTCGATGAAGCGCGTGCGCGCCGTGAAGGTCACCGGCAAGACGCAGTCGATCGAGGAGCTGATCGCCGCCGGCGTCGTCATTATCGGCGGCCCGGAGACGGTGCGGCAGAAGCTCGCCGAATACCAGGATCTCGCCGGCTTTGCCACCTCGCTGACCAAGACCCAGTTCGGCACGCTGCCCAACGAAATGGCGCGCGCCAACATGACGGCGATCGCCGAAGAGATCATCCCGCACTTCCGCGACCGCGTCCCGCAGCGCGCGCCCAAGCAGGCCGCGGAATAGTTTTCTTATCCTCTCCCGCGGAGCGAAGCGGAGCGGGGGAGGGGGACCATCCGTAGCTGGCGAAGCCAGCGGAGGATGGTGGAGGGGGCGCGGGCGTTGACAAAATATTTTCATCTCAAGTGAAGCGTCGACCATCTACACCTCGTCACCACCGGGCTTGACCCGGCGGTCCATGCCGATGAGACGAAAGCAAAGCACGACGGCTAATCTCAGAAGCGGCACCTCTGCATGGATTGCCGGATCAGGGGCACCCCGGCGCAAGTGCGGCGGGACCCCACGCCCGGCAATGACGACGCAGAGGTTCGTTCTCGCGATGCGGTTTTTTGCACCCGAGGTTTGCGGCACGGCACGGAAACAAAGACGCCGAGCGTTTTTGATCGCGTCACGCCGAAGTTTTTTAACACCGGGCGGTAGGACCGGCTTCGGCTCGATCAAGCTCGGCGCACTGTAGGGTGGGCAAAGGCGCCAAGCGCCGTGCACACGTAAGCAATCACGTCAAGCAATCTCGTCTAAAACCGGTGGGCACGCTTCGCTTTGCCCACCCTACGAAGAAACAAATAAAAACAAGGGAAGCGGA
>JASHWN010000373.1 GCA_030044035.1 Xanthobacteraceae bacterium | reverse complement strand
GCGTGGCGCGCCCCGACGCGATCCCCCTGGCGGCGGAGCGGCTGCGCGCCTTTTTGGCTGCCGGCGCCCACGGCGACATGATCTGGATGGCGGCCAATGCCGGACGGCGCGGCGATCCGCGCGCACTGTGGTCCGAGGTGCGCTCGATCGTCATGGTCGGCATGAATTACGGCCCGGATGACGATCCGCTGGCGATTCTGCGGCAGCGCGACCGCGGCGACATTTCGGTCTATGCGCGCGGCGACGATTATCACGACATCATCAAACCGCGGCTGAAGGCGCTCGCCCGCTGGCTCGCCGATGCGGCCGGCGGCGACGTGAAAGTGTTCGTCGATACCGCCGCGGTGATGGAAAAGCCGCTGGCGCAGGCTGCGGGGCTCGGCTGGCAGGGCAAGCACACCAATCTGGTCTCGCTCGAACTTGGCTCCTGGCTCTTCCTCGGCGCTATCTTCACCACGCTCGATCTGCCGCGCGATGAGGCCGAAGCCGACCATTGCGGCAGCTGCCACGCCTGTCTCGACGTCTGCCCGACCGCCGCGTTCCCGGCGCCGTATCGGCTCGATGCACGGCGCTGCATCTCGTACCTGACCATCGAGCATAAAGGCCCGATCCCGCGCGAGCTGCGGCCGCTCATGGGCAACCGCATCTACGGCTGCGACGATTGCCTCGCGGTTTGTCCGTGGAACAAATTCGCGCAAGCCGGCCGCGAGATGAAACTCGCCGCGCGGCAAAATTTGCGGGCGCCGCTGCTTGCGGATTTGGCGCAGCTCGACGATGCCGCGTTCCGCGCGCTGTTTGCCAAGAGCCCGGTGAAGCGCACCGGCCGCACCCGGTTTGTGCGCAATGTGCTGATCGCGATCGGCAATTCGGGCGAGCCCGCGCTCGCCGAGAGCGCTGAACGGTTACTCGCCGACGAGGCT
Source organism: Xanthobacteraceae bacterium (assembly GCA_030044035.1). Taxonomy (GTDB): domain Bacteria; phylum Pseudomonadota; class Alphaproteobacteria; order Rhizobiales; family Xanthobacteraceae; genus BOG-931. The sequence goes on along the minus strand of JASHWN010000373.1, from coordinate 1,613 downwards.
CCGCTCGTGCGCGGTGCCGCGGTGTGGGCGCTCGGCCGCCTCGACCGCGCGCGGCTCGCGCGCAGGGCCGAACGTCACCGCGCCGGCGAAACGGATGCGGATGTGATCGACGAATGGAGCGCGGCGCTCGCCGGAACGGACGAGGCGCTCTGATGAGCAATCTTGTCTGCTTCGGTCTCGGTTACTCGGCCGAGCATTTTGTCGGACTCTACGGCGACGGTTTTGCCCGTATCGTCGCCACGGTGCGCGGCGCCGAACGCGCCGCATGGCTCAATGCGCGGCTTGCCGGCCGGCTCAAGGCGCTGCTGTTCGACGGCCATTCGGCGTCGCCCGAGCTCGTTCACGCCGTCAGCGAAGCCGATGCGGCGCTGATCTCGATCCCGCAGGACGAAACCGGCGACCCGGTGCTGCGCGCTTGCGGCCAAGCTTTTGAACGCGCGCAGCGGCTGCACGCGGTGGTCTACTTGTCCACCGTCGGCGTCTACGGCGACCGCAGCGGCGGCTGGGTGGACGAAAACTCGCCGCCGCTGCCGACTTCCGAACGCAGCCGCAAGCGGCTCGCCGCCGAGCAGGTTTGGCAGGATTTCGGCCGGCGCCGCGGCATCCCCGTTGCGATCCTGCGGCTCGCCGGCATTTACGGCCCCGGCCGCAACGCGCTCACGCAGATCGCGCGCGGCGACGCCCGCCGCATCGTCAAGCCGGGCCAGGTGTTCAACCGCATCCACGTCGACGATATTGCGCAAGCCATCGATGCCGCCTTGGCACGCAAGGCGTCCGGTATCTTCAACGTCGCCGACGACGAGCCCTCGCCGCCCGGCGATCCGCTGGTTTTTGCGGCGCAGCTATTGGGCACAAAGCCGCCGCCGGAAGTCGCCTACGAAGACGCCGCGCCGAAAATGTCGCCGCTTGCCAAAAGCTTTTGGCAGGAATGCCGCCGCGTCAATAACGACAAGCTCAAGCGCGCACTCGGCGTCACCTTGCGCTATCCGACCTATCGGGAGGGCTTAAGGGCGCTGTTTGAAGAACGAGAAACTGCGCCCACACGAGAAGTTTGAAGCGTGATTATTTAGGTCGACGCGTTCCATCGTCATTGCGAGCGAAGCGAAGCAATCCAGTGGCCCCCTCCCTAACCCTCCCCCGCAAGCGGGGGAGGGTTAGGGAGGGGGATTGCTTCGTCGCTTCGCTCCTCGCAATGACGGATTGTTTGATTTCAGCTCGCTCGCAATCACTCGCTAGTGCAAACTCGGGCCCTTGAGAAACCGGCTGCGCTCGCTCGACTTGACGCGCACGTCCATGGTGGAGCCGTCGCGATAGATGGTGAGCGGCACCTCGACGCCGGCCTGGCCTTGCGCCCAGATGCGGCGGAAGAAGCCGGCGAGGTCGCGCACCTCCTTGCCGGCGACCGACAGCACGATGTCGCCGTTGCGCAGATCGGCCTTCTTGGCCGGGCCGCGGTCGGCGAGCCCGACGATGACGAGCCGGCTCTCCACTTCGGTGGCATAGAGGCCGAGCCAGGGCCGCGGCGGGCCTGAGCGCCGGCCGGTCTTGAGCAGATCGTCGAAGATCGGGGCCAACAGATCGATCGGCACGATCATGTTGATGTTCTGCGGCTG
>JASHWN010000372.1 GCA_030044035.1 Xanthobacteraceae bacterium | reverse complement strand
ATGATCCGCCGCTAATGTCCTGATTTGGCGGTGCGCGGCTAACTCATCTTGTAGCCCAGCCACAATCCGGCGAGCGCGCCGACGGTGCTGAGCAGCACCGATGAGTAAGAAAACAAGTCGGCTCCCCACAGGTCGGGAATGAATCCGCCAATGACGGAGCCGATCAAGACTCCGAGCCAAATGCGCTTTTGCATGAGGTATCGACCTTCGGAGCTATCCTAACGGCACGCCGCCGCCGAGCGGCTGCTTGAGCTTGGCGGTGATGCTCTCGATGCGTTCGGCGGCGGCGTTGAGCGCGTTGGTGATGGCGGCGCGCGCGGCCTTGTCGAACTTGAGCGCGTCGGCGCGCGCGTTCTGCAGCGCGGCGAGCTCGTCCTCGAGCCGCTTGAGGCGCGCCGCGGTTTCGGCCAGCGAATCGGCAATGGTCAGCGCCGCCATGACGGTGAGCCGCGTGTCGCCGATCTCGCCGAATTTCGCCCGCAAGCCCTCGATCCGGGTATCGAGATCGCGGGCCAGATTCATCAGATGGCCTTCCTGACCGTCCTCGCACGCCATGCGGAATTGGCGGCCGTTGATGGTGACGCTGACCTGGGACATCGCAGCTCCGCTGGTGTAAATCGGTTCAGCCAATTCCGCTCATTCCCGCACAAGCGGGAATCCAGATCGCGTTCTCACCCCTGACCGCAAACCCGCTGGGTCCCCGCAACGGGGCACCCCATCGCGCGAGCGCGATGGGGACCCCTCGCGGGGACGAGCGGCTGTGGGAAGCGATCGGCCCTGCTGCACGTCATTCCTCGTCGGCGAGAACGCCGCGCACGGTGTCGATCGCCCGGGCGAGGCGCTGCGCCACTTCGCGGTTGGCGGCCTCGAGCGCGCGCGAGCGGGCGATGGCGTGGTCGAGCTCGCCGGCGAGCCGCGCCCGGTCGTTGCCGAGCGCGTGGAGCTGCGCCGACAGCGCCGCTTCGCTCTTGGCGGCGTCGCGGCGGTGCTCGGCCGCGGCATCGAGCGCGTCGAGCGCCAGCGCCAGGCGCCGGCTCGCCGCCTCGATCGAATCGGTGTCGCTCATGGGCCGATCTCCACGTCCGCACTCATGACGAAAATTGTGGCACGGCAGAGATTTATTGCCGGAAGCTTACGTCGCATCGAGATTGAGCGTCAACGTCTAGCGGCGCGGAATGCGGCGCGCCTGTGTATGACGCGGACGGCAGCGCGGCGCGTAATTGACTCAAGGGGCTGCAATGCTATCTGTGCCCTTTAGTCTTCGCGTGACCGCGGCCGTTCGCTTCAAAAAAGCCGCGCGTGGCCAGTCCCATGATCAAGCCGGACCGCATTGTCGCGGCGAGCGCCCAAACACTCGCCCAACCCTCTCGCGTCGCTGCAGCCGCGGCCGCCGCGCCGGATTTGAGCGCGCGCGCGGGAGAACACGACCACATGGCCAACGCCATCCGCGCGCTGGCGATGGACGCGGTCGAGCAAGCCAAATCCGGCCATCCCGGCCTGCCGATGGGCGCGGCCGATATCGCCACCGTCTTGTTCACACGCTTTCTGAAATTCGATCCGGCCGATCCGCAATGGCCGGACCGCGACCGCTTCGTGCTCTCCGCCGGCCACGGCTCGATGCTGCTCTACGCGGTGCTGCATCTGCTCGGCTACGAGAAGATGACGATCGAGGAGATCAAGCGCTTCCGCCAACTGGGCTCGCTCACGCCCGGCCATCCCGAACACGGCCACACGCCGGGTGTCGAGACGACCACGGGTCCGCTCGGCCAAGGGCTCGCCAATGCGGTCGGCATGGCGATCGCCGAGCGTCATCTCGCCGCCGAGTTCGGCGGCGCACTCGTCGATCACTTCACCTATGTGCTCGCCTCCGACGGCGATCTGATGGAGGGCATCAGCCAGGAGGCGATCGCGCTCGCCGGGCACTTGAAGCTGAAAAAGCTCATCGTGCTGTTCGACGACAACGGCATCTCGATCGACGGCCCGCTGGCGCTCACCGACTCCGTCGATCAGGTCAAGCGCTTCGAATCGGCCGGCTGGGCGGCAAGCCGCATCGACGGCCACGATCCGGCGGCGATCGCCGCGGCGCTCGAAGCGGCCAAAAAATCCGAGCGCCCCTCGCTGATCGCCTGCCGCACCACGATCGGCTTCGGTGCGCCCAACAAGGGCGGCACCGAAAAGGCGCACGGCGCGGCGCTCGGCGCCGAAGAGGTCGCCGCGGCACGGCAAAAACTCGGCTGGAGCGCGCCGGCCTTCGAGATTCCGCCGGCGATCCGCGCGCAATGGCGCGCCGCCGGCGAGCGCGGCCGGCCGGCTCGCTTGGCCTGGCAGGCACGGCTCGCCGCTTTGCCGGCCGAAAAACGCGCCGAATTCGAGCGCCGCAGCAACGGCGAGCTGCCGGAGAAGAAACTCGCCGCGGCGGTCCACGAATTGAAGCAGAAGCTCGCGCAGGCGCCCAAGGAGGTCGCCACCCGCGCGGCGTCGGAATTCGCGCTCGAAGGGCTCACCGCGGCGCTGCCCGAAATGGTCGGCGGTTCGGCCGATCTCACCGGCTCCAACAATACCCGCACCAAGGCCATGCACGTGCTGAGCGCCGCCGATTACGCCGGCCGCTTCATTCATTACGGCGTGCGCGAGCACGCCATGGCCGCCGCCATGAACGGCATGGCGCTGCATGGCGGGATCATGCCGTATTCGGGCACGTTCCTGGTGTTCTCGGATTATTGCCGGCCGGCGATTCGCCTGGCGGCGCTGATGGGTCTGCGTGTCGTTCACGTGATGACCCACGATTCGATCGGGCTGGGCGAAGACGGCCCGACGCATCAGCCGGTCGAGCATCTCGCCGCGTTGCGCGCCATCCCGAATCTGAAAGTGTTTCGGCCGTGCGATCCTGTCGAGACCGCCGAATGCTGGCAGCTCGCGTTGCAAAGCCGCAGCGGCCCGAGCGTGCTGGCGCTGACCCGGCAGAACACCCCGCAGCTGCGCCAAGGCTTCGACGAGCACAATCGCTGCGCGCTCGGCGCCTACGAGCTGGTCGCCGCTGAGCCCTCACCCTACCCTCCCCCGCAAGCGGGGGAGGGTAGGGTGAGGGTTTCGTTGTTCGCCACCGGCTCGGAGGTCGCCATCGCGGTCGCAGCCAAGAGGCTGCTCGCCGAGCAAAAAATTTCGGCGCGCGTGGTTTCGGTGCCGTGCTTCGAACTCTTTGCGGCAGCGCCGGCCGACAAACGCGCCGCGATCATCGGCCAGGCCAGGGTTAACGTCGCGGTCGAGGCCGGCATCCGCCAAGGCTGGGACGCCATCATCGGCTCGGCCGGCGTTTTCGTCGGCATGACCGGGTTCGGCGCCAGCGCGCCGTATAAGGATCTGTACAAGGCGTTCGGCATCACGCCCGAGGCGGTGGCCGAGGCGGCGCTCAAGCACGCGCGCTGAGCGGCGCCGGACTTGTGCCGGCTGTTATTGCCGTTAAATAAAGCGAGTAGAAATGTTGGATTAAGCCGCGGTTTTAAGGCACAGGAATAACTCCGGGAGCAGTTCATGTCCGTACGCGTTGCGATTAACGGATTCGGCCGCATCGGCCGCAACACCTTGCGTGCCGTGGTCGAGGCCGGCCGCGACGATATCGAGGTCGTCGCCGTCAACGATCTCGCCCCGGTCGAGACCAACGCGCACCTCTTGCGCTACGACACCGTGCACGGCCGCTTCCCCGGCGAGGTGACGGTCAAGGGCGACACCATCCATTGCGGCAACGGCGCCATCAAGGTCACGGCGATCAAGGACCCGGCGCAGCTGCCCTGGAAAGAGCTCGGCATCGACGTCGCGCTGGAATGCACCGGCATTTTCACCTCGAAGGAAAAAGCCGCCGCGCATCTGAAAGCCGGCGCCAAGCGCGTGCTGGTTTCGGCGCCGGCCGACGGCGCCGACCTCACCGTGGTCTACGGCGTCAACCACGACAAGCTCGAGAAGGCGCACACCGTCGTCTCCAACGCCTCCTGCACCACCAACTGCCTCGCCCCGGTCGCCAAGGTGCTCAACGACGCGGTCGGCATCGACAAAGGCTTCATGACGACGATTCACTCCTACACCAACGATCAGCCCTCGCTCGATCAGGTGCACAAGGACCTCTATCGCGCCCGCGCCGCGGCGGCGAACATGATTCCGACTTCGACCGGGGCCGCCAAAGCAGTCGGCCTGGTGCTGCCCGAGCTCGCCGGCCGGCTCGACGGCGTTTCGATCCGCGTGCCGACCCCGAACGTCTCGGTGATCGATTTCAAGTTCGTCGCCAAGCGCGCGACCTCGAAGGACGAGATCAACGCCGCGGTCAGGCGCGCCGCCGAGCAGCAGCTCAAGGGCATCCTCGGCTACACCGACGCGCCCAACGTCTCCAGCGACTTCAACCACGATCCGCATTCCAGCGTTTTCCACATGGACCAGACCAAGGTCATGGACGGCACGTTCGTGCGCGTGATGTCGTGGTACGACAACGAATGGGGCTTCTCCAACCGCATGGTCGATACCGCGGTGGCGATGGGCAAACTGGGCTGAAGCGAACTAAAAATGACAATGGGCGACGACCGAAAGCGATCAGAGAACAACGGCGCGAAGCGACCCCTGTTTGTGAAGTTGATGTAGAGCCGCGCCTGTCATGCGTTTCCGCAGCCTCGACGATGCCGATGTGACGGGCAAGCGCGTGCTCGTGCGCGTCGACCTCAACGTGCCGATGGCCGACGGCAACATCACCGATGCGACCCGCATCGAGGAAGCCGCTCCGACCATCACCGAGCTCGCCGACAAAGGCGGCAAGGTGATCTTGCTATCGCATCTCAATCGGCCGAAGGGGTTTGACCCGAGCCACTCGCTCCGCCCGGTGGCGGCCGAAGTGGCGCGCATCGTCAAGCAGCCGGTGGCGTTCGCCGAAGATTGCGTCGGTCCGAAAGCGCAGGCCGCTGTCTCGGCGATGCAGAACGGCGACATTCTCTGCCTGGAGAACACCCGCTTCCACGCCGAGGAAGAAAACAACGACAAGAATTTCGCCAAGCAACTCGCAACGCTCGGCGACATCTTCGTCGAGGAGGCGTTTTCGGCGGCGCACCGCGCCCACGCTTCCATTACCGGGATCGTGACGGAAGGAAAGCTGCCGGCCTATCCGGGCCGCGCCATGAAGGCGGAGCTCGATGCGCTGGCGAAAGCCTTCGAGACGCCCCAACATCCGGTCGCCGCCATCGTCGGCGGCGCCAAGATTTCCACCAAGCTCGACCTGCTCGGCCACCTGCTCGGCAAGGTCGAGACGCTGATCATCGGCGGCGGCATGGCCAACACGTTCCTCGCCGCGCAGGGCAAGCCGATCGGCAAATCGCTCACCGAGAACGACCTCATGCCGCAGGCCCGCGACATCCTCGCCAAGGCCGCGGCGCGGCATCGCGAGATCGTGCTGCCGGTCGATGCGGTGGTGGCGCCAAAACTCGCGGCGCATGTGCCGACCCGTGTCGTCGGTGTCGATGCGGTCGGCCCGGCCGACATGATCCTCGACATCGGTCCGCGCAGCGTCGAGCACGTCGTCTCGGTGCTGGCCCGCGCCAAGACGCTGGTGTGGAACGGCCCGTTCGGCGCCTTCGAGATCGAGCCGTTCGACAACGGCACCACCGAGGTTGCCGAGGCGGTGGCGGAACTCACCGCGGCGAAAAAGCTCATCAGCTTTGCCGGGGGCGGCGACACCGTGGCGGCGCTCAACGTCGCCGGCGTGCTCGACCGCCTCACCCATGTCTCAACCGCCGGCGGCGCGTTCCTGGAATCGCTCGAAGGCAAGACGCTGCCCGGCGTCAAGGTGCTGATGGTCCAAGACTGATGATGCTATGACCGATGATGCTATAATGTCGGCATGTCTCGCAGGAGGGCGCGATGAACCTTGAGCAACTGCACAAAGTCGCCGCAGCGATGACGGCGCCGGGACGCGGCATCCTGGCGGCCGACGAATCGACCGGCACCATCGGCAAGCGCTTCGACGCCATCGGCGTGCCGTCGACGCCGGACAACCGGCGCGACTATCGCGAGCTCCTGTTCCGCTCGACCGAGGCGATGTCGAAATACATTGCCGGCGTCATCCTCTACGACGAGACCATCCGGCAGAACGCCAAGGACGGCACGCCGCTGGTCAAGCTGATCGAAAAGGCCGGCTCGCTCCCCGGCATCAAGGTCGACAAGGGCACCAAGCCGCTGCCGTTCCGGCCGGGCGAAGTCATCACCGAAGGCCTTGATGGGCTGCGCGAGCGCCTTGTCGAATATCGCGGGCTCGGCGCCAAGTTCGCCAAGTGGCGCGCGGTGATCGACATCGGCGCCGACATTCCGAGCTACGCCGGCATCCTGACCAACGCGCATGCGCTCGCCCGCTACGCCGCGCTGTGTCAGGACCAAGCCATCGTGCCGATCGTCGAGCCGGAAGTGCTGATGGACGGCGGCCACGACATCGACCGCTGCGCCGTGATCACCGAGTGGGTGCTCAAGACCGTGTTCGAGCAGCTTTACTATCAGAGCGTCGCGCTCGAAGGCATCGTGCTCAAGCCCAACATGGTGGTGCCGGGCAAGAAATCAGGCAAGCGCGCGTCGGTCGAGGAAGTCGCGGAAAAGACGCTGCGCGTGCTCAAAGCCAGCGTGCCGGCCGCCTTGCCCGGCATCGCGTTTTTGTCCGGCGGCCAGTCCGACGAGGATGCGACCGCGCATCTCGACGCCATGCACCGCATGGGTCCGCTGCCCTGGCAGCTGTCGTTCTCCTACGGCCGCGCGCTGCAGCACGCACCGCAGACGGTGTGGTCCGGCAAGCCGGAAAACGTCGCCGCCGCGCAGCGCGCTTTCAACCACCGCGCCATGATGAACGGCCTCGCCAGCCTCGGCCAATGGAAAGCCGACCTGGAACGCAAGGCGGCGTGAGCGCCTATCCTCCCCCCGCTTCGCGGGTGAGGATGGAGCCATGCCCCGCCTCTACCTCTTCACCCCCCTGCTCGCCGACCCCGCGGCGTTCGTGCCGGCGCTGGAGCGCGCGCTGCCGGCGGCCGATATCGCGGCGGTGCTGCTGCGGCTTGGCGATGCCGACGAGCGCACCTTGATCAACCGCATCAAAAGCGTGGCGGCCGTAGTGCAGCGCCGCGATATTGCGCTGCTGGTCGACGGCCGGCCGGAACTCGTGGCCCGCGCCGGGGCCGACGGCGCCCATTTGACCGGCATCGCAGCGCTGCGCGCTGCCCTGCCGGCGCTAAAACCCGACCGCATCGCCGGCGCCGGCGGCCTGCGCAGCCGTGATGATGCCATGCTCGCCGGCGAAGCTGACGCCGACTACGTCATGTTCGGGGAACCCGAGGGCGGCGGCCGCAGCGGCGAACATCGCGGCGGCAAAAACCCGCCGTTTGCGGCTATAGAGGAGCGCCTGACCTGGTGGGCGGAGCTTTTCCAACCGCCCTGCATCGGCTACGCCGCCAGTGCCGATCAGATTCGGCCGCTGGCGCAAGCCGGCGCCGATTTCGTCGCGCTCGGTGAGTGGATATGGAGCGAGGAAGGCGAAGCGGAACGGATTTTGGCTGCGGCCGGCGCGAGCCTGGCGGCCCCGCCCGGCTGATGCCGCTCGCACGAACGTGCGGCTTCCGCTCGTCCCCGCGAAAGCGGGCACCCAGTTCTTTCATGCGCTGGATTCCCGCTTTCGCGGGAATGACCGGAATCGCAATTCTGAGCCTTGGATTTGTTGCCGTGGCAAGCGCCCAAAATGCGCCCGCCCGCCATGTGGCGGCGGCGAAACCCGCGCCAGCGAAAAAACCCGCGCCCGCCCCCGCGCCCGCCCCGCAGCCGGCGCAAGCGGCACCGCCCGCACAAAAAGGCCCGGCGCCCGACCTCGCCTTCGGCGCGTTCCAGCGCGGCTACTACATCACGGCGTTTGCGCTCGCCACGGGGCGCGCCGCCAACACGAACGATGCGAAGTCGATGACGCTCCTCGGCGAGCTTTATGCCAACGGGCTAGGCATCCCGCAGGACGACGCCAAGGCCGCGTCCTGGTACCGGCTCGCCGCGGCGCGCGGCGACGCCAACGCCATGTTCGCGCTGGCGATGTTCGATCTCCAAGGCCGCGGCGAGCCGCGCAACCGGGCGGACAGCGCCAAGTGGCTCGCCGCCGCGGCCAAGCTCGGCCACCCGATCGCCGCCTACGATCTCGCCCTGCTCTACATCGAGGGCGAATTGTTTCCGCGCGATTTTCCCCGCGCCGCCGAACTCCTCCGGCAGGCCGCCGACGGCGGCAATCCGCAGGCGCAGTACGCGCTCGGCACGCTCTACAAGGACGGCCGCGGCGTGCCGCGCGACATGAAGGAGGCGGTGCACCTGTTCGCGCTCGCCGCGCTCGGCGACCAGACCGACGCCGAGGTCGAGTACGGCATCGCGCTATTCAACGGCGACGGCGTCGAGCGCAACCAGCCGCTCGCCACCGAGCTGTTCCGCAAGGCCGCGCTCAAAGGCAATCCGATCGCGCAGGACCGGCTGGCGCTCATCCTCGCTCACGGCGTCGGCACCAAGGCGGACCCGATCGAAGCGGCGAAATGGCACCTGATCGCCAAGGCCGCCGGCGACACCGATATCGACCTCGACGTCTTCGTCAGCCAGCTCGACGCCACCGCCCGCGCCACCGCCGAACAACGCGCCGAGCCCTGGGTCGCCTTCATCAAACAAGCGATCGCGGCAAGGACCGCGGCGCAAGCGCAGCAGCAACAGGCGCCGGGTGCGAACGCGCCGGCACCGGCCGAGGCGAAGAAGTAACGCGACTGAGGCGTGGAAGATGAGCCGGAGGCGCTTGCCATGCCCAGACGGTCAGTAACGTCCTCGATCGCAGCGATCGTCGCGCTCTGTGTTTCCGCTTCGGCAGGGCCGGCATCGGCCCAGGATGCGCAGCGGGGCGCGCCGGGGCAGTTCGACTTCTATGTGCTGTCGCTGTCATGGTCGCCGTCGTTTTGTGCTGACGCGGCGGAACGCCATGCCGGCCGCTCAGCCGGGGGCGAATGCGGCGCCCGGCCCTATGCGTTCGTGGTCCATGGGCTGTGGCCGCAATATGAAAAAGGATTTCCAGAGAATTGCCAGGTGCCGGCGCCAAGGATCGATCGTGGCCTGGTGTCTTCGATGCTGGATTTGATGCCGGCGCCGCATCTCATCTTCAACGAATGGGACAAACACGGCACCTGTTCGGGCCTGTCGCCGCAGGCCTACTTCGACACCGTGCGCAAGGCCCGCGCCGCCGTCACCATTCCATCGCAGTATCGCGACCTCGCCCAGCCGCTGAACGTGACGCCAAGCGCCGTGGCGGACGCCTTTGTCAAAGCCAATCCTGGGCTGACCGCCAATGGCATTGCCGTCGAATGCTCGAGAAAGCGCTTGAGCGAGGTTCGTCTGTGCCTATCCAAACAATTGCAGTTTCGCGATTGTCCAAACGTCGCCCGCCGCTCCTGCCGCAGCGATCAGTTGGTCATGCCACCGCTGCGCGGCGGTTAAGGAAACGTAGGGTGGGTCGAGCGCAGCGAAGCCCACGCGGTCAGCATGCAGCGTGGGCACGGCGCTTCGCGCCTTTGCCCACCCTACGCTTGCTACTTGTTAGTTCGTTATCAGGCGCAGCCGATGTGTTTCGGCAGTTCGCACGGCTCTGTTACACGAGGCCGTCGGAGGCAGCCCGAGCGGCGTGAGCGGCGTGAGCGGCGCGAGCGACCCGGCTGCTTCGCCTTCTATTTTGCGCAGCCGTTCCGCAGCCCGCCGCGCCCAACCGGCTGCCATCAGTTCAAGCGCACGCTTGTCGCTTGGATTCGTCAGCTGCGCGGCCAGATCGCGGCAGGCTCGCTCGCATCGCAGGCATTCGATGACCAAGCGCATGTCACGGCTCCGTCAGCAAGCAACGGTCGCCCCGCAGCCTCATGATTGACTGACGCTTGTGCAGCTAATTTGACCGGCCAACACACATTTTCGCGATTGGGCCGCGAGGCGGGCTGTTTCACCGGCCACAAAAATGAAGGATTTGCGACAACGTGCCGCTAACGATCTGCCGTCCGTTTCGTGGACGCGCGACGAATGCTTTTTATAGCCGGCGCCGAACGTCCCGATTTATCGGCGATTTCCCGATCCTGCTCGATGATGAAGCCGCGCGCGGGTTCGTCTTTTTCCGGGCCGCCAAGGAGTTCGGCCGGCACGCGCCGATTGGAGCGCTGCGAGCCATCCTCATAAACCACATCGAAAAACACGAAGGCGTTCTTCGGATTGGTGCCCGGCTTCTTCGCCATGTTGGTTCATCCTTCCGTAAAAGCAACGCCAGCGCGGCAAGCGCTGGCGTTGCTTTCGGCAAAAGGTCAGACCGCTTGCAGGTTTGCGGCAGCGGACTTGCCGCTGCGGCGATCGGCCTCCACGTCGAACGACAGCTTCTGGCCCTCGTTGAGACTGCGCATGCCAGCGCGCTCGACCGCCGAAATGTGAACGAACACATCGGGGCCGCCGTTGTCCTGAACGATAAAGCCGTAGCCTTTTTGGGCGTTGAAGAATTTAACGGTACCTGTGGCCATCAAGGCCTCCTTGTAAAAACGCGCAAAGGCGTCATTGCCCCGTACAAACCATTTCGCACGGGTCTCATATCGGGATTTTGCGTGTTCTTGGTAAGGGCTGTTGAGGCCGAAACGACAAGGTCAGGCGCAATCGCGAATGGCGCTTATTTAGCGATGGCGCTCCCCCATTGCAATGATCGTTCGCGCATTAAGTCCATTGCCGAACGCTGTGCCGCGTCTCGGCGGCCTCTGCGCGTAGGGCGGATTAGCGAAGCGTAATCCGCCAATTGGAGTCGCGTTGCGGCGGATTACGCTTCGCTAATCCGCCCCACGTGCTACGGCGCTTCAGGCCGCCGTCGGCTCGGGCTCCGGCCAGATGGCGGTCACCAGCAATCCTACCACGATTCCCACGGAAATTTCGAGGAACCGAAAGATGGCTATCATCCATGCCGGCTCGGCACGGGTTATGAGCGTGACGATGGCCAGCGCAATGCCGGCGTAGCGAAACGCGCTTCGCCCAATGCGAAGCAGTGCGCAGATCAGTCCGAGCACAAATACGCCGCCGCCAAACGCCGCCACGCTTTGCGCCGTGTAGGCCGTTAGCAGCGCCCCCATCGCGGCGCCGAGCGCGGTGCCTACAAAGCGCTGCTTCGAGATGGTCAAGGACGCGCCAAGCGTCGATTGCATGATGACGATGGTGGTAATGGCGGCCCAGTAGGGCTCGGGCAATCGGCATAATCGCGCGATCAATACCGAAGCGACCGCGCCGACCGCCGTCCTGATCGAATGCAGCACTTCTCGTTGATCCACGTGTAGCCAGGTCGACATTTTGGCTCCATCATTCTCGGTTCTGCCACCGATCCGCGTGTAGCGCGTAGCCCGGGTTGAGCGGCAGCGAAACCCGGGAACGACATGACGGCCTATGTCGCCGTCCCCCGGATTTCGCTGCGCTCAATCCGGGCTACTTGCTACTTGCTAATCCGCCAATTCGGCTCGCGCTACGGCGGATTACACCTTCGGCTAATCCGCCGACGCGCTGGCGCCGTTTTGCGCACCGCCGATTGGCGGTACAATCGCCGCCGGAATCGGCCATGATCTTCCGCCAACTTTTCGATGCCGTATCGGGCACCTACACCTATCTGCTCGCCAGCCGGCGCGGCGGCGAGGCGCTGATCGTCGACCCGGTGCTCGACAAGGTCGAGCGCTATCTCCAGCTCGTCCGCGAGCTCGACTTAAAGCTGATCAAGGCCGTCGATACCCACCTGCACGCCGATCACGTCACCGGGCTCGGCGCGCTGCGCGACCGCACCCATTGCATCACGGTGATGGGCGAACAGACCCACGCCGACGTCGTGTCGATGCGGGTTGCCGAAGGCGACCGCATCGAAATCGAAGGCGTGCGGCTCGACGTGCTGTACACGCCCGGCCACACCGACGATTCCTATTCGTTCCTGATGGCCGACCGCGTGTTTTCCGGCGACACGCTGTTGATCCGCGGCACCGGCCGCACCGATTTCCAGAACGGCGACCCGCGCGCGCAATACGATTCGATCTTCAACAAGCTCCTGAAACTGCCGGACGAGACGCTGCTCTATCCGGCGCACGACTACAAGGGCGACACGGTCTCGACCATCGGCGAGGAGAAGGCGTTCAATCCGCGCCTCAAAGTCAAATCGATCGACGAATACGTCGAGCTCATGAACAATTTGAAGCTGCCCAATCCGAAGATGATGGACGTCGCGGTGCCGGCCAACATCCAGGTCGGGCTGCGCCAGGAGGAGATCGCGCGCCGCGGCTGGGCGCTGTCCGCCGCCGAGGCGATGGCGTTGCGCGGGCGAACCGACGTGGCGCTCATCGATCTGCGCGAAAAGGGCGAGCGCGACAAGCACGGCGCCATCCCCGGCTCGCTGCACGCGCCGTATCCGGCCCTGGCGACTTATATCGGCAAAGGCGGCATGCTCAACGAATTGGCGGCGGCGACCGGCAAGCGGCTCGTCTTCTACTGCGCCTTCGGCGAGCGCTCGGCCATGGCGGTGCAAGCGGCCCAAGACGCCGGCTTTGCCTCGGCCTGCCACATCCAAGGCGGCATCGACGCCTGGAAGCGCGCGGGAGGCG
>JASHWN010000371.1 GCA_030044035.1 Xanthobacteraceae bacterium | reverse complement strand
TCGCGCGCCTCCGGCGCCGTGATCAGCGCGTTGTCGAGCGCCCGGTCCGAGCCGATCGGGCACGGCTCGTGCTGGCGCGGAAAATCGCGCGCCAGCCGCGCCACCAGCAGCTTGGCCTTCTCGGCATTGGCGATCAGCACCTTGATGATGTCCTGCACGGTGACGGCGTCATGGTCGGGATGCCAGCAGTCGAAGTCGGTCACCATGGCGACGGTGGCGTAGGCGATCTCGGCTTCGCGCGCCAGCTTGGCTTCCGGCATGTTGGTCATGCCGATCACCGCATAGCCGAGGTTCTTGTAGGTCAAACTCTCGGCGAGACTGGAGAACTGCGGGCCTTCGATGCACACATAGGTGCCGTCGCGTACCACATTGATGCGCTCGGCCATCGCCGCCTCGGCAAGGTGGATGCGCAGCCGCGGCGACACCGGATGCGCCATCGACACGTGGGCGACGCACCCCTTGCCGAAGAACGAGCTGTCGCGCTTGTGGGTGCGGTCGACGAATTGATCGATCAGCACGAAGGTGCCGGGCGGCAGCTCTTCCTTGAACGAGCCGCAGGCCGACAGCGAAACCAGGTCGGTAACGCCGGCGCGCTTGAGCACGTCGATATTGGCCCGATAGTTGATGTCCGAAGGCGACAGCCGGTGCCCCTGATCGTGGCGCGACAGAAAGACGACCGGCAGGCCGGCGATCTCGCCGACGCGCAGCGCCGCCGACGGCTCGCCCCACGGACTCTTGATGCGGACGCAGCGAACCTTCTCCAGTCCGGGCAGATCGTAAACGCCCGAGCCGCCGATGATGCCGAGAACTGCCTTTGTCATCAGGCCCCCTGCCCTGCTTGATGCTGCGAAATGGCGCGCGAATGCCGATCAATTCTGCTGCTTCGCGCCCGAAAAATCCGGCACGGCTTCGTGCAGCACGCCGTCGATGGCCGCGCGCTCGCTGTCCCCCAGTCCGTGCTTGAGTTTGTTGAGCCAGCCGCCGACCACCTCGATCGGCGGGCAAACCGGCATCGCCGCGACCACGCCGAGGATGCCGATATCGACGGGGGGCTCTTCGCGCGCGAACAGGATCTCGTTGAGCCGCTCGCCGGGGCGGATGCCGGTGAACACGATATCGACATCGCGCCCCGGCTCGAGCCCGCTCAGCCGGATCATGCGCTCGGCGAGATCGACGATCCTGATCGGCTGGCCCATGTTGAGCACGTAGACCGAGGCCGCGGCGCGGCTTGGCCCGAGCGCGTGGCTCGCCGCGGTGATGACGAGATCGCAAGCCTCGCGGATCGTCATGAAATAGCGCACCATGTCCGGGTGCGTGACCGTGACCGGTCCGCCGGCCTCGATCTGCGCCTTGAATTTCGGCACCACCGAGCCGGTCGAGGCCAGCACGTTGCCGAAGCGCACGGCGATCATGCGGATCGGCGGCTTGCCGCCGTTGGCGCTGCGCGCCGCGGCGGCGTCCAGCGCCTGGCAATACATTTCGGCGAGCCGTTTGGTGGCGCCGAGCACCGAGACCGGCTCGATCGCCTTGTCGGTCGAGATCATGACCATGGCCTCGGCGCCGGCCGCCGCCGCCGCATCGGCGACGTTCACCGAACCGAACACGTTGGTCCTGATCCCCTCGTCCCATTCGCGTTCCACGATCGGCACGTGCTTGAGCGCGGCGGCATGAAACACCAGCTGCGGCGCGGCCCGCGCGATCAGGCGAAAGATGCGCTCGCGGTCGCGCACGTCGGCGATGCGGCCCTCGACCGCGGTGGCGCCGGCTTTTTTGGCCGCGAGTTTATCCAGCACGCCGTGCAGGGCCGATTCGGAGTTTTCCAGAATCAAGAGGCGCGCGGCGCCGAACGTGACGACCCGATCGCAGATTTCGGCGCCGATCGAGCCGCCGCCGCCGGTCACCACCACGGTCTTGCCTTTGATGAAGTTCTCCAGCCGCCGGTAATCGATCTTGACGCTGGGACGCAGCAGCAAATCCTCGACGTCGACCGGAGCGAGCCGCAACGCTTCGTCACCGGCATCGAGCGACGGCAGCCGGCTGGTCGTGAGCCCGAGCCGGCGCGCCAGCATCAGCATGGTTTCGGGATGAACTTCGGGCGCGAGCGCCGTCGCGGTCAGCACCAGCCGCGCGACGCGGATGTCCTGCGCCGCCAAGGCGGCGACGGTCTGCTCCAGGTCGGTGAGATAGCCGCGCACCGGAACGCCGCGCAGCGCCTGGCCCTGGTCGGCGCGCGACGGCGACAGAATGCCGACCGGCCTGATCTTGGTCACCGCGCCGCTTTCGATGGCGCGCAACAAAACCTCGGCGTCGGCGGCGCGGCCGGCGATCAGCGTGGGCGTTGCCGCGCGTTGCTCGGCATGGTGCTGGGTGCGCGCATGGCGAAACAGCCGATAGGCGATGCGCGGGCCGCCGAGAAAGAACATCTGCAGCACCCAGTACAACGCGATGGTGATCTTGCCGAAGAAGAACGTGCCGTAAAAATTCGGCGCCACCAGAATGTAGTCGAGCACCAAGAGCGACAGCGCCAGCACCGTCACGGCGCGGAAGATGTTCCACAGGTCCGGCAGCGACGCGAAGCGCCACTTCGCGGCGTACAGCTTAAAAATCCAATAGACCATGCCGGCATAGACCAGATAGCCGGGCAGAATGATCAAAAGCCAATGGAACCGCGCCGCGAGGCCAGCGTCCTCGAAGCGAAAATAGAACGTTGCGAGGATTGCCGCTGCGGTGACGACCAGGTCGTGAACGACGATCAGAAGCCGGCGCGGATTACGAAAAAGGTCCCTCATGGCGCTACCATAGACCGGCTTGGACGATAAAAAAATGTCGGATCGCGCCCACGGGACGCCGCTGCGATACGTCGGTGCGGGCGTAAGCTATTGAATTGCTTAGGTTTTACCGGCCGCTCCTGCGGTCCTTTGCCGGCAACGACGATTTGCGCAGCCGCAGAGCCGACGCTAAGCACACAGGCGCGCGGCAGACCCTCGGCCGGAGAATCAGCGCCAGAATACGGGAGTGAACGGGCGGTGGCGGCACTATGGGCGATGCGCGGGGCGGCGATCGCGGGTTTGTCCGCGCTCTTCTGCGTCGGCCTGATCGTGCTGCTGCATCCGGTGCTGCAGCGCTATGCGTTGGCCAAGCCGAACGCGCGCTCGTCGCACCGCGTGCCGACGCCGCAAGGCGGCGGCATCGCGGTGATCGCGGCCACGCTCGCGGCGAGCGGCTTTGGCCTTGTCGGTTTCGGTGCGCCGTTCACGGCATCGCTCGCGACCGCGTTCGCCGCGGTGATCGTCATGGCGGCCGTCGGCGTTGCCGATGATATCCGGCCGCTGGCGGTCGCGCCGCGGCTGTTGTTGCAGGCGCTGGCGGTCGCAGCGGTAATCTATGCGCTGCCGAACGAGCTGCGCGTCGTGCCGGCATTGCCGTTCTGGATCGAGCGCGCGCTGCTGTTCGTCGGCGGCCTGTGGTTCGTCAATCTCGTCAACTTCATGGACGGCATCGATTGGATGACCGTCGTCGAAGTCATTCCGGTCGTGGCCGCGCTGGTGGCGTTCGGCGGTCTCGGCGCGCTGGCGCCCGAAGCTGTCGTCGTCGCGCTTGCGCTCGGCGGCGCTATGGTCGGCTTCGCCTATTTCAACCGGCCGGCGGCAAAACTCTTTCTCGGCGACGTCGGCAGCCTGCCGATCGGACTTTTGCTCGGCTGGCTCCTT
>JASHWN010000370.1 GCA_030044035.1 Xanthobacteraceae bacterium | reverse complement strand
CAGGATAGCGGAAAGGCCTTCGCGGCCGTCATGGGCAAGCGTCACCTCGTAGCCGCGGTCGACCAACTCCTCGGCGATTAGCGCCGCGGTCTCGCGGTCGTCTTCGATGCAGAGGATTTTCTTCGGCGCTTCAGACATCGTAAACCGCGATGGAGTGGGGACATGGCGCTGGCGCGCGCGCATTAACGCTTGCCGCGCGTGGTTTGGCCGGCCCGCCGGCCTCCTGTATAAGTGTATGATAAGGCGCCGTCGCGATGGCAAGCGGCCCGGGCGCGCGTCGTTGCAGCGATGGGCTTTTCATGCGGCAGCCGCGATCGATCCGCTTCCATTTGGCTGCGGTCTTCCTGTTGTTCTTCGCGCTGGTCGCCGCGCTCGGCGCGTTCAGCCTCTGGCGGCTGAGCAATTTCGACGCGCTGTCGGCTGAGGTGGCGCAGACTTGGCTGCCGACCACGCGCGCGCTTGGCGATCTCAACAATTACACCTCCGACTTCCGCGCCATCGAAGGCGGCAATCTGTTGGCCGCGGGCCCGGCGGATACCGCGGCGAGCGAAACCGAAATGGTCAAGCTCGACCGCATCATCGCCGAATCCGAGCGCGAGTTCGAGCGCATCCGGCATGGTGCCGCCGAAAACGATCTTTACGGGCAATTCAAGCAGCGCTGGACTGACTACCGCGCCATCGTCAATCAGATGCTCGAACTGTCGCGCAGCGGTCGCAAGGCCGAGGCGGTTGCGATCTACCGCGGCTCCTCGCGCACCGCTTACAATGCGGCAAGCGACACGCTCGGCCAGTTGACCGATCGCGCCGTCGCCGACGCGCAGGCGGCAAGCGACCGGCTCGGCGTCGCCTACCGGCAGGCGCTGTGGCTGATCGTGCTGGTCATGCTGGTCGCGGGCGTGCTGGTAGTTGCCGCTTTGATTTACATCAGCCGCTCGATCTCGCAGCCGCTGCGCCGGCTCGCCGACCGCATGCGCCGGCTCGCCGCCAGCGACACCGCGGTCGATATCGCCGGCACCGAGCGCCGCGACGAGATCGGCGAGATGGCGCAGGCGACCGTGGTCTTCCGCAACAACGCCATCGAACTGATGCGCAGCCAGCGCACGCTCGCCCGCCAGGCCGCCATGCTCGAGGAGCAATTGGCGCAGGAGCAGCGGCTCGCGCTGTTGCAGCGCAATTTCGTCGCCATGGCGTCGCACGAGTTTCGCACGCCGTTGACCGTTATCGATGGCCACGCCCGCCGCCTGGACAAGACCAAAGACGCCGTGCCCTCCGCCGAGATCGGCGAACGCGCCGGAAAAATCCGCAGTGCCGTGCTTCGCATGACGCATCTGATCGACAATCTGCTCAATTCGTCGCGGTTGATCGACGGCAGCGCCGGGCTTTATTACGAGCCGGCCGAGATCGATCTCGCGGCGCTATTGCGCGAAGTCTGTCAGCTGCATCGCGAGATGGTGCCAAGCGCGCAGATCGTCGAGCGGTTCGCCGGGACGCCGCTGCCGATCACAGGCGACGCCAAATTGCTGTTCCAGGTCTTCAGCAATCTTCTCTCGAACGCGGTCAAATACTCGCCGCATGGCGGCGCCATCGAGGTCGCCGCCGAAAGGACCGCGACCGAAGCCGTTGTGGTGATGACCGACCATGGCATCGGCATTCCGCCGGCCGATATCGAGCGGCTGTTCGAGCGCTATCATCGCGGCGGTAACGTCTCCGGCATCGTCGGCACCGGCGTCGGCCTGCATTTCGTGAAGATGGTTGTCGACCGGCATGGCGGCCGCGTTGCGGTGGAGAGTACGGAGGGCGAGGGCTCGCGTTTCACCATTCATCTGCCGATCAGCCATGCGTCCTCCGGCAAGGAAGCCCCGCCGCTCGAAACGCTGATGGCGGAGCCGGTCGCCGAAGCACAGGAAGGATAATGCCGCGATGGCCGAAGTCATTTCTGCTCCGTTGCGCGGACTGGCGCGCGCTGCCGCCGTCGCCGCGCTGACGTTGGCATGCGAAGTTTCCTTGGCGACGCATCAGCCGGCGCTTGCCGGCGCGTTGAATTATTCGCCGGTCGAGAGGCCGCTGATCGCCGCGGACTGGCAGCCTGCCGAAGCGTTGCCGCGGGCATTCCGCAACCATTGCCATTTCGACGGCGCGGGCCGCTTCTACTGCTCGAACCATTGCGGCCTCGATTATCAATTCTACTTCTGCGCGGCGGCTTCGTTCGGTTGCTGCCGGCCCGGCTTCGGTTATTGCGATTGGAAAGGTCATTTGCGCTGCGCGCTGTGGTGATCTGCGTGGTGCGCGTGGACGCGATGATGCGTCTCGTCTAGACTCCGCGGCGAACGCCAGGGAGTCTAAAAATGCTGCAAGACCATCATCATGACGCGCGCTTTCGCTGGCCGAACGATGCGCGGGTGGCGGTCACGCTCACTTTCGATTTTCAGGGCGGCGAGGACGTGCGGCCGCTCGAAGACGGCACGCGCGATCACGAGGAATACACCCAGTGCGAATATGGGCCGCATACCGGCATCTGGCGCATCCTGCGCATCCTGCAGGACGAGGGCGTGAAGGCGACCTTCCTCACCTGCGGCGCCATTGCCGAGCGCTACCCCGACGCGGTCAAGGCGATCGTCGCCGCCGGCCATGAAATCGCCGGTCACGGCTATCATCACGAAGTGGCGCGCAAGCTGACCCGCGACGAGGAGCGGGAAGTGATGCGCAAGACCATCGACATGATCCGCGGCCGCACCGGGGCGCGCCCGCTCGGCTGGCGCTCCTGCACGCAAAGTGCGAACAGCCTCGAATTGCTGATCGAGCACGGCTTTGTCTGGAACAGCAATTCGTTTTCGCACGATCTGCCGTTCCTCTGGGAAAGCGAGCGCGGCGCGCTGGTCGAGCTGCCGCGGCAGCCGTTCGGCGACGGCCGCACCTATCAGCATCGCGCCAACGACGCCGGCAATCCGCACAATGCGCTCATCGTCTGGAAGGCGATGTTCGACGAATTTCACGAGGAAGCCAAAGCGGCGCCGAATTACTGCCCGTTCCAGTTTCATCCGTACATCTCGGGCCGTCCCGGCCGGGCCGACGCGCTGCGCACCATCATCCGGCACATGCGCGGCGCCGGCGGCGTCTGGTTTGCCTCCGGCGGCGAGGTGGCGCGCTGGTGCCTCGACGAAATCTTCAAGGTCGGCCGGCCCGCGGCGATGCCGCGCCGCGCCGCCGCCTCGTAGCGTTCGCATTTGGCGCCGACCGTCGGGAGAACGATCATGGCCGATCCACTGCGCATCAGGGTGAACGGCCGCGATTGGCCGGTGAGGGCCAGCCCCGATACGCCGCTGCTCTACGTCCTGACCAATGAGCTCGAGCTGCATGGCCCGCGCTTCGGCTGCGGTCTGGCGCAGTGCGGCTCGTGCTCGGTGCTGGCCGACGGCGTAGAGATCAGGTCCTGCGTCACACCGGTCGCCGCGGTCGCCAATAGATCGATCACGACGCTCGAAGGGTTGCCGGCCTGGTACGCCGAACAAAAAGGCCTGTCGTCGCCGCCCGCACTGCATCCGCTGCAGCAGGCCTTTATCGACGTGCAGGCGCTGCACTGCGGCTATTGCTACAACGGCATGACCGTCAAGGGCGCCGAGCTTCTCGCCAACAATCCCAGTCCGAGCGAAGCCGACATCCGCAAGACCATGAACGGTCACCTGTGCCGCTGCGGCACCTATCCGCGCGTGATGAAGGCGATCCAGCTCGCCGCGCGCGCAATCGCGGGAGGCACGCCATGAGCGAGCCTGCTGCGCAATCGCTCGGCCAAGCCGGCTCACGGCTGAGCCGCCGCAAATTGTTGAAGGCGGGCGGCGCGCTGATCGTCGGCTTCGCCTTTGCCGGGCAGGCGACGGCAGCGCCAGCTGCCGCAACCGCGCGCGGCACGCTCGCCGGCCCGCCCGACCCCGAGCGCATCGACACTTGGCTCGCCATTCACGCCGACAACACCGCGACGCTTTATTTCGGCAAGTGCGAATTGGGCCAGGGCAACACCACCGGCCTCCTGCAGATCGCCGGCGAGGAGCTCGACCTCGCCATGAGCCAGATGGCGGCGGTGCGGCTCGACACCAACGTCACGCCCGACCAGCAGGCCACCAGCTCGAGCTCGTCGATCGAGCGCGGCGGGCCGCAGGTCCGCGCTGCCGCGGCGGAAGCCCGCCAGGCGCTGCTGTTGCGCGCGTCGCAAAAACTTGGCGTGCAGGTCGGCAGTCTCGTGGTCGCCAAGGGTGTAGTCAGCATCGATGGCGAGCCGAACCGCTCCGTCACATACGGCGAACTGATCGGCGACAAGCCGTTCGCCATCAAATTCACCGGCACGGCGCCGCGCAAACCGCCGAGCCAGTACAAGCTCGTCGGCACCCGCGTGCCGCGCGTCGACATCCCCGACAAGGTCGCCGGCAAATACGTGCACATGCAGCACGTCCGCGTCGCCAACATGCTGCACGGCCGCGTGGTGCGGCCGCGCGGCCAGCGCGCCTATGGCAGCGGCGCCAAGGTGAAAGACCTTGACGAAGGCTCGATCGCGCACATCCCGGGCGCCCGCGTCGTGCGCCGCGGCGACTTCGTCGGCGTGGTCGCCGAGCGCGAATGGGACGCCATCCGCGCCGCCAAAGAGCTGAAGATCGCCTGGCAAGACCCGCCGCTGCTGCCCGAGCAGCCGCATCTGCCGATCGTGCTGCGCGACGCGCAATCGACCGACACGGTCGTGGTCAATGTCGGCAATGTCGATGCCGGATTTGCCGGCGCGGCCCACGTCGCTTCCGCGCGCTTTTTTTCGCCCTATCAGGCGCACGCGGTGTTCGGCCCGAACTGCGCGCTCGCCGACGTGAAAGCGGATGGCGCGCTCGTGCTGTCCTCGACGCAGGATGTGTATGCCTCGCGTAAGATGCTGGCGACGCTGTTGGGCATGCCGGACGAGCGGGTGCGCGTACAATACTACGAAGGCTCGGGCACCTACGGCCACAGCTGCTACGAGGACGCGCCGCAGGCAGCGGCGATCATGTCGCAGGCGGTCGGCCGTCCGGTGCGCGTGCAGTTCATGCGCTGGGACGAGCTGGGCTGGGACAATTACGGCCCGGCGCAAGTCGCCGCCGTGCGCGCCGCGGTCGACGACGACGGCAACATCATCGCCTACACCTATGACGGCTGGCAGCACGGCTGGCACACCGACGAGACCTCGACCGAGCTTGCGCTGCAAAAGACGCCGCCCGAGCGCAGCGCCGGCTCGTTCTCGATCATCGTCAACCGCATGAGCACCGGCTCGATGTACCGCATCGCCAACCGGCGCGTGACGAGCCACGCCGTGCCGATGGCAGGCCTGCTCAAAGGTTCGCCGTTGCGCTCGCCGCTCGACATGGCGCTGTCGTTCGCCTCGGAGCAGACCATCGACGAGCTTGCCTTCGCGGTGAAGATGGATCCGTTCGAGTTCCGCCGCAAAAACATGGGCGACACGCGCTGGCTCGGCGTGCTCGAAGCCGTTGCCAAGGCGGCCAGCTGGATTCCGGCCCCGGCGGCGTCGCGGCGCTCGCACGCCGAGATCGTCACCGGCCGCGGCATCGCGGTCGGCACGCACCATGTCTCGTACGGCGCCGCGGTCGCCGAGATCGAGGTCAACACGCGCTCCGGCACGATCGTCGCCAAGCGGCTTTACGGCGCGCTCGATTGCGGGCTCGCCGTCAATCCGGCACTGGTCGAGAACCAGATCGTCGGCATGCTGGTGCAGGCGACGAGCCGCATGCTCAAGGAGGAGGTGACGTTCGACCATAACGGCGTCACCAGCCTCGACTGGGCGAGCTATCCGGTGCTGCGCTTTGCCGAACATCCCGACTGCACGCCGATCGTGGTGCAGCGCATCGACGAACCGTCGAGCGGCGCCGGCGAAGAGGTGATGGGCGCGGCCGGCGCCGCCATCGCCAACGCATTCTTCGACGCCACCGGCGCACGGCTGCGGCAATATCCGCTGACGCCCGAGCGCGTGCGCGCCGCGCTCGCCGGCCGCAATACGGGTAATTAACGCGTCATTGCGAGGAGCCCCGAAGGGGCGACGAGAGTGCGAGTCCTCTCGTTCTCATGACGCGTATCCCCATTATCGTCACCACCGGGCTTGACCGGCGGTCCATGCTGAATCGACGCAAGTAAAATCAGCGAAGAACTGTCAGAAACGGCACTGCGCGGCGCTCTTGATCCTCACCCGCGCAAGCGGTCGCTTCACGGGGAAGGATGAAGACCTATGCGCGCCGCCGCGAAATCACATAGGACTCGTCGAAGAACCATAGCCCGCCGCGCTCGCGTAAGACCGAGCGCGTGGCGTCGAGATAGCGGCCGTCGGCGACGACTTCGCCGAGCCGGTCGTCCTCGACCTGCGCCACGTAGATCGCCGCGTTCCAGGCGGCGAACAGCGTCGAGGTGCCGATCGAATCGGAAATCTCGGTCGGCAGCGTGTGCATCACGTATTTGAACAGCGAGCGATTGTCGGCATAGGCGTTGAAGTTGAGATCGCGGCCGGCGGCGCCGAGCTCGTGCTTGACCGCTTTGAGGATCTGATGGCGGTCGTGGATGAACGGATTGTCGTCCGGCCAGACGCGCTGGATGATTTCCATGCCTGGGTCGTGGCCGTGCGAGTGGATGGCGATCAGCCGCCCGCCCGGACCGAGCGCGCGAGCGAGCGGGCCGATCACGCGCTTGGCCTTGAACTCCAGCGAGGCGCGCGCGCGATAAGGCTGCGAGGCGATGACGAGATCGTAATTGGCCTGCGTGCCGCCGAGTTTTGGAACGATCGGGTCGAGCAGAAAGCGGTGGTCGTCGCGATAGATCACCAGCACGACCGGCCGCTCATAGATCGGATTGCCGGTGCGCGCGCTTACTCCCGCCTTCCAGTTCGTTGCCAGGAACGGCTCGAGATCGATGATCTGCTCCTCGAAGCGGTGCGCCGAATTGCCGAGGAGCGGCAGCTCGTGCCAGACCAGGCTCGACGCGGCGTTGAGCGATTTGACGTGCAGCCACGGCGCGTCCGCATAGGCGAGGTTGGTGAGCACCAGAACCGTCGCCGGATGCTCGAAGAAGCGGTCGGCCATTTTCTGCAAGGTCAGCCGCACGTCTTCGAGGCTGATCTCCTTGCCCACCGCGTAGAACGGCATGTGCGGAAAGCGGTCGTGCATGGCGCGCATCACGCGCACCAGCACGCTGCCATCGCCGACGCCGGCGTCGAACACGCGCACCGCAGGCGGCCGCGGATGAATGTGGCCAAGCTCGTCGGCAACGCGGCTCGCCACCTCCCATTTTTCGCTGCAGGTGTTGACGAAGAGCAGATATTTTTGCCGGTTGTCGAAGAAGCGGAAGTTGCGCTGCGGGTCGCCGGGCTTTGCCGCTGCCGCGCTCACCGCAGCCGCGAAAGGCGGCAGCGCCGCGCGCGGCTCGCGCGGCCGTTCGATGATGGTGGGGCGGCCATGGGGTGGATGCGCGGCCATGAAATTGTGGATGCGATCGAGCGTGTCGGTGGTGATGCGGCCGCCATTGCGCAGCCGCCCGGTGAGCTTGCCGTCATTGACCGCGCGCCGGCCGAACGTGGATTCGGCAAGCCCGGTCTGCCGGCAATAATCGGCGATCTCCTGCAGGAGTTCCTGAGCGTTCATCGTCTGCCGCTCGCCGCCTCCTCCGATGCTGTGCCGTCTTCGCTTTCGCGGCGCTTTTGGCCGCAAGCGAACCAAGCCGCGGCACGGGCGTCAACCACAAAACGGCCCACCTCTGAATTGGGCAGGATGATGGGATTTATCCCACGGCGGCACAAGCGCCGGGACGTCATGGGCGAAGCCAAATAAAGCGCTGCACGGCGGCGTCGCCGCGCCACCGCCGGCACTACCAGGGACTTGAAACGCGGTCGCCTGATCCGCCAGCATGCGTCAAAGGGAGAGAAAACCCGATGCCCCGCTTTGCCGCCAATCTCGGCTATTTGTTCACCGAGCGGCCGCCGATCGAACGGTTCGGCGCCGCGGCGGCGGCGGGTTTTTCGGCCGTCGAGTTGCAATTTCCCTACGACCTTGCGCCGTCGGCCGTGAAGGCCGAGCTGCAACGGCACGGGCTCACTCCGCTCGGCGTCAACACGCCGATGGGCCGCGAGGGCGATTTCGGGCTCGGCGCCCGGCCGGGCCGCGAGCGCGAATGGGACGCGGCGTTCCGCCAGGCGCTCGATTACGTCACCGCGATCGGCGGCACCGCGATCCATTGCATGACCGGCTGCGTGCCGGTCGAGCAGCGGCCGGCGGCCGAGACGGTGTTTCTGAAAAATCTCGAACGCGCGGCGGCCGCCGCCGCGCCGGCCAACGTCACGCTCCTGATCGAGCCGATCAATCCGCGCGACCGGCCGGGCTATTTCCTCAGCCACCTCGAGCACGCCGCCGCCATCGTCAAAAAGGTCGGCGCGCCGAATCTGCGCATCCAGCTCGATTTCTATCATGCGCAGATCGTCGGCGGCGATCTGACCCGCCGCCTCGAAGCGCATTTCCCGCTCGTCGGCCACGTACAGATCGCCGCGGTGCCGTCGCGCCGCGAGCCCGACGAGGGCGAGGTCAATTATGCGGAAATCTTCGCAAGCTTGGATCGGCTCGGCTATGCCGGCTGGATCGGCTGCGAATATCGCCCGCGCACGCGCACCGAGGATGGGCTCGGCTGGGCCAGGCCGTACGGCATCGTGCCGAAAGTGGCTGTTTGATCGAAGTCGATTGCAACAGGAGCTGACGCATGCGCCTTGAAGGCAAGACCGCCCTCGTGACCGGCGCCGGTTCCGGCATCGGCCGCGCCATTGCCGAGACCTATGCACGCGAGGGCGCATGGGTCGCGCTGGCCGATATCGATGCGCCGGCGGCGCAACAAGCGGCGCGCGCCATCGGCAGCAATGCGATCCCGTTGCGCTGCGACGTGGCGCGCAAGGAAGAGGTCGTCGCCATGGTGGCGGATACGGTCGCGACGTTCGGCGGGCTCGATGTGCTCGTCAACAACGCCGGCACCACGCACGTCAACAAGCCGCTGCTCGACATCGGCGAAGACGAGTACGACCGCACCTTCGCGGTCAACGTCAAAGGCCTTTTTCTGTGCTGCCAGGCCGTGGTGCCGCAATTTCGCAAACAGGGCGGCGGCGTCATCATCAATATCGGCTCGACCGCGGGCTTGCGGCCGCGGCCCGGGCTCGCCGCCTACAACGCCAGCAAGGGTGCGGTGCACACGCTGACCAAGGCGCTCGCCGCCGAACTTGCCGGCGACCGCATCCGGGTCTGCGCCATCGCGCCGGTCGCGACCGATACGCCGCTATTGCCGAGCTTTTTGGGACCGGCGCCCGGCATGCGCGAAAAATTCATCGCCACTGTTCCGCTGGGCCGGCTGGCGCAAGTCCGGGATATGGCCAACGCGGCCTTGTTTCTCGC